>CAZFQH010000034.1:0-16513 GCA_964520805.1 uncultured Acidobacteriota bacterium
CCTCAAGCGACCCCCACCCCTACGCCCGCGGCCTCGCCCGCCGACGTGAAGCGCGCGGAAGACGTGACCGTCACCGCCCGGCGCAGAGAAGAGAACGTGCAGGTGGTGCCCCTCGCGGTGACCGTGAAAGCCGGCCGCGATCTCGAAGTGGCGGCGGTGGCCGATATCTCCGAACTTCAGGGCGAAGTGCCCAATCTCTCGATCTACGCGGGCCGCAACCAGCAGACCACCCTCACCGCGTTCATGCGCGGGGTCGGCCAGGCCGATCCCCTTTGGGGCGTCGATCCCGGAGTCGGCCTCTACCTGGATGACGTCTACATCGCCCGTCCCCAGGGCGCGCTCCTCGATGTCTTCGATGTGCAGCGGATCGAAGTGCTGCGCGGGCCCCAGGGCACGCTCTACGGCAAGAACACGATCGGCGGCGCCATCAAGTATGTGAGCCGGGAAATCGCGGACAAGTGGACAGGAGGCGCCTCCTACACCGGCGGCACCTACAGCAACCACGACTTCCGAGCGAGTGCCGGCGGCGCCCTGGTCGAAGGCAAACTGAGGGCCCGGGTTTCCGGCGGCTCGTTTCAGCACGCGGGGTTCGGCAAGAACCTCTTCACCGGCAAGGACGTTTCCGACAAGAACACCCTGGCCTTCCGCGGCGGCCTCGACTGGCTGCCCTCGAGCCGCGTGAAAGTGCAGTTGAGCTACGACCAGACCAAGGATGACGCTCAGCCGAAGGGACTCACCCGTCTCGCCGCGAACGCCCTGTGCCCCGCGTTCTCCGGCGGCGCCTGTGCCCCCGAAGCGAACATCTTCGACACCCGCAGCGGCCTCGCCCCCCTCAACAGCACGGACGCCATGGGCTCCGCGTTGAATCTGCACTGGACCATCAACCCGAAGTGGCGCTTCCGCTCGATCACCGCCTACCGCGAGTCCGACTCCGAGAACAGCATCGACTTCGACACCACGCCGGGCCGCATCGCCGACGTCTTCGCCACCTACTCGGACAACCAGACCACCCAGGAACTGCAACTTCTTCATGACAGCGGGGGCAAGCTCTCCGGCATCTTCGGCCTCTACTTCCTCGATGGCGAGGCGGGCGGGGTGGTCAAGAACATCTTCGTGAACTCTAGTTTCGGCACCACCGACGGCACCGTCGGCACCGAGTCCCTCGCGGGTTTCATCGACGGCAGCTATCGCTTGAATGACAAGCTCACCCTCAACGCCGGCGCGCGTTTGACCGAAGAAACCAAGAAAGCGCATGTCTACAACGCCGCCTACTCCAACGACCGATTCACCCAGGTCATCGCGGTGGCCGCGTCCTTCGACAAAAGCGCGGACTTCACTTCATTTGCCCCTCGCGTGGGCCTCGACTACCGCTTTTCGAATGACGTCATGGGCTACGTCTCCGCGTCGCGTGGCTTCAAGAGCGGCGGCTTCAATGTGCGCGCCAACACCCTTGCGGCACCCGGCTCCGACCTGCCCTTCAAAGACGAGATCCTCGATGTCGCCGAAGTGGGCCTCAAGTCCGTGCTGAACGACGGCAAGCTGGTCCTTAACGCCGCCGCCTTCTACGGCGACTACAAGGACGTCCAGGTGAGCACCTTCACCACGGTCAACGGTGCATTCTTCGGCCGGTTCCTGAACGCCGGCAACGCCACGATGAAGGGGCTCGAAGTTGAGTTCGATGCCTCTTCGGTGGGCGTCAGCTGGCTGTCCATCTCCGGCCAGGCGAGCTACCTGGGCGTCGATCCCGACCCCTTGGACAACAACCGCGATGGTTTCGTCGACACTCAGGTCATCACCAACGCTCCTAAGTTCACGGGTGCGATCCGGGCCACCGGCCGCGGTGTGGTGGGCAAAGGCGTCCTTGTGGGAAGTGTGGGCTACTCGCACCGCGACGACTCGACGTTGACCAACGAAGGCGGACAGTACCCGGGTCGCCCCGGTGTGGCCCTGCTGCCCATCTCCCAGAAAGCGTATGGGCTGGCCGACGCGTACCTGAGCTGGCTCGCTCCTGGCGGCAAGTGGCGCTTCGCCGTCAACGGCAAGAACCTGGCCGACAAGGAATACCTGACGAACGGATACAACATCCCCTCCCTTGGTATCCTTCAAGGAGCGCAGGGAAATCCCCGTATGTTGACCGCAACTATCGAGTTCAAGTTCTAGCCCGGCGCTGCAGAAGCGAGGCGCAACAAACGCTCTTAATCGTAGGGGCGGCCACCCTGAACGCATCCGCTGTTGGGGTGCCTCGGGCCTCGTGGCCGCCCGTGCGAACCGCGGAACGGACCGGGCACCCACGAGGGGTGCCCCTACCTTCGTCGGGTGAAGGAGCAAGAGGAGAGCATCCATGAAACCCTTTGACACCGAAGTGGCCGACATCGCGGCCTTCCAGTCGAGCCCGCGATTCCTTGGGATCACTCGCCTCTTTTCCGCCCGCCAGGTCGCCGAGCAACGCGGCACCATAGAGACCGACTTCACGGTGGCGCGGGTGGCCGCAGAGCAGTTCCACGCGCGTCTCGTCGAACTGGCCGCTTTAGGCCTTCAGATCACCACCTTCGGGCCATACTCTCCCGGCCAGGCCGTCGCTCTTAAACGGGCCGGCATCGAGGCCATCTACGTAGGCGGCTGGGCGACCTCCGCCAAGGGCTCGGTCCAGGAGGACCCGGGGCCCGACCTCGCGAGCTACCCGCTGAGCCAGGTTCCCGACGAAGCAGCCCCCATTGTGCGCGCGCTGCTCGCCGCGGATCGGAACCAGCGCTTCGCGCGCCTGCGGATGACGGAGGCCCAGCGAGCTTCGACCCCCGAGGCTGACTTCCGCCCCTTCATCATCGCGGATGCCGACACCGGCCACGGCGGTGACGCCCATGTCCGCAACCTGGTCCGACGGTTCGTCGAGGTCGGGGTCCCGGGTTACCACATCGAGGACCAGAAGCCGGGGGCCAAGAAGTGCGGCCATCAAGGGGGCAAGGTTCTGGTGCCCTCGGACGAGCAGATCAAGCGCCTCAACGCGGCCCGTTTCCAGCTCGACATCATGGGCGTGCCCGGCCTCATCGTGGCGCGCACCGATGCGGAGTCCGCGACCTTTCTGGACGGTCGGGGCGACGAGCGCGATCACAGCTTCATCCTCGGCGCCACCAACGTGGACCTGCCGACTTACAGGGTCGGCTATCTGGCGATTCTCAAGCGGATGCGCGAGCTGGGCATCGACGATGCACGCGGCCATTTGCTCTTCCAGGTGTCGGACTCCGAGTACGACGAGGCCAACGCGTGGCTCACGCGGGTGGGCGTGATGCGCGCGCTGGAAGACGCGGTTGCCGCCAACAAGCCCGGAACCGGCGCGCCCGTGGACAGCCTGCTCGACCGGGTGGAGACCCACTTCCTCGAGGCCTGGCAGGGCGAGGCCGTGCTCAAGAGCTATCCGCAGGCCGTGGCCGATGTCATCGGCTTCCGGAGCGGCGAAGGCGAACGTTTCGAGATGACCGCCGCGGAGTGGCTGGAGTTCGCGAACCACACCTCCTTCCACGCGGCAAAGAAGCAGGCTCAGTCGATGGGTATAAGCATCGCCTGGGACTGTGAAATGGCCAAGACCCCGGAGGGGTACTACCAGGTCCAGGGCGGCATCGAGTACGCGATCGCGAAATCTCTGGCCGCCGCACCCTTCGCGGATCTCCTCTGGATGGAGACGAAGACTGCGGATCTCGCCGATGCCCGCCGCTACGCCGAGGCGATCCACGCCAGGTTCAAGGGCAAGCTCCTCGCCTACAACCTGTCGCCCTCATTCAACTGGGACACCACGGGCATGAGCGACGACGAGATGCGCCGCTTCCCCGAAGAGCTTGGGAAGCTCGGTTTCGTCTTCAACTTCATCACTTACGGTGGTCATCAGATTGACGGTCTCGCCGCCGAGGAGTTCTCGGCCTCGCTGAAGCAGGACGGCATGCTGGCGCTCGCACGGCTGCAGCGAAAGTTCCGTCTCGTCGATTCGCCCTACAAAACCCCGCAGACCCTCGTGGGCGGCCCCCGCGGCGATGCCGCGCTGATGGCGTCCTCGGGCGGCACCGCGGCCACGAAGGCCATGGGCAAGGGTTCGACCCAGCACCAGCATCTTGTCCAGACCGAAGTGCCGACGAAACTGCTCGAGGAGTGGCTGCAAACGTGGGCCGCTCAGCATGGTCTTCCGAAGGGCCTGAGCGTGAAGCTGAGGCCGCACACCGCGGGCTCCGAGCGCCTCGAGCTCGGCATCCTGCGGGCGGACGGCGAGAAGGTGGCGAACGTCATCTTCGCGATCATCGTCGACCGCCGCGGCCGCAATCTGCTCTCGGTTCGGGACCAGAACACGTTCGATCTCTCGCTGCGCAAGAAGCGCCTGATGACCTTGATCCACTTGTTCCTGATCCACCGCTACAAGGCCTCGGCCGTCCACTACGTGACCCCCACGGACGACAACCGCTATCAGACCCAGAAGATGAAGACGCACGGACTGTTCACCGATGTTCACGATGAGGTCGGTCAGATCATCGTCGCCGATGTCTCCGCCGAAAACGTGAAGGCCCTTCTAGCCGCCGACCGCACCAGGCTCAACAATCTGATCCTGCGTGTCAATGGATAAGGCTTCCGTCCCGGAGGGCGATTCCCGCGAAGACGAAACCGCGGCTTCAGTGCGAGCGTGGGTCACCCTCGCGATTCTGATCGTCGTCTACGTCTTCAATTTCATCGACCGCCAGATCCTCGCCATTCTGGCCGAGCGCATCAAGGCCGATCTCGGGGTCAGCGACGCGCAACTCGGCTTCCTGTACGGAACGGCGTTCGCGGTCTTCTACGCGGTTTTCGGCATCCCTCTCGGCCTTCTCGCGGACATCGGCAATCGGCGTTCGGTTATCGCCGCCGGTCTTGGATTCTGGAGCCTGATGACCGCCCTTTCGGGCTTCGCCCGGACTTTCCCGCAGCTCGCCCTGGCCCGGATCGGTGTCGGCGTGGGTGAGGCGGCGGCCGCCCCTGCTGCGTACTCGATGCTCTCGGACCTTTTCCCGAAGCGCCTGCGGGCCACCGTCCTCGCCCTCTATTCCGCGGGCATCTACATCGGATCGGGCCTCGGCCTCTTCATCGGAGCGCAGATCGTCGAGCGCTGGGAACGCGCCTTCCCGCCCGGGACGGCGCCTTTCGATCTGGTCGGATGGCAGGTGGCGTTCCTCGTCGTCGGTCCTCCGGGGATTCTGCTCGCTCCCCTTCTGCTCTTCATCCGCGAGCCGGTGCGGGGCGGACGCGAAGGCCTCGCCTCGGCGGTCGTTCACCAGAGCCCGGTGCGGGCGACCTTCGCCGAGCTCGCTTCGTTGATCCCACCCACTTCCTGGTTCCTGATGGCGAAACGCAAGGGCCCGATCGGGTTGAATCTTCTGGCCACTGCGGGCCTGGCGCTTGTGGCCCTCGCCTTGTCCGTGCTGACCGGCAACTGGCAGCAGTGGGTGGCGGTGGGGTTTGGGGCCCTGGTGGCGATCACCTACGCGCAGCAACTGAAACAGACCGACCCCCCCGCCTACGCGCTCATCTTCAAGACCCGCTCACTCGGTCTCGCCACTCTCGGCTTCTCCATGCTCGCGTTCAACGGATACTCGATCCTGTTCTGGATTCCTGCTTTCTATGTCCGGTATCACGACCTGCGCCTCTCCGAAATCGGTCTAATGATCGGCCTCATCTCGTCGATGGCGGGTCTTCTCGGCGTTACTCTCGGCGGCGTCCTGGCCGATCGCTTCCGAAGGCGATCCCCGGCGGGCCGACTGTGGGTGGGATTGGCCAATGCTCTCATCCCCATTCCGTTCTCCCTGGCGTCGCTCTATGTCTCGGATGCGACACTCTCGCTCGGCCTGCTCGCCATCGTCCAGACCGCGGCTTCGTTGTGGGTTGGGGCCGGCATCTCCACGGTGCAGGACCTGGTGCTGCCCCGCATGCGGGCCCGTGCCTCGGCGGTCTTCCTGCTCTTCGTTACGCTGCTGGGACTGGCCCTTGGCCCCTTCATCATCGGGCGGCTTTCCGACCTGCTCGGTGACTTGAGGCTCGCCCTCCTGTTCGGTCTACTGGCCAGTCTGTCCGCCGCGGTGCTCTTCTATGCCGCCTCGCTCACGGTGGGAGCGGATGAATCGTCCCGGACGGAGCGCGCGCGTGCCGCAGGCGAACCCCTCGCCTCATCGTAGGGGCAGGCCTGGTGGCCAAGGGCGAAACCTGCGGTTGTAAACGTAGGGGCAGGCCTGGTGGCCAAGGGCGAAACCTGCGGTTGTAAACGTAGGGGCAGGCCTTGTGCCTGCCCTTTCTCGCCGCATCCGCGTAGTGATGTGCGGCCTCGGCGGCCCAAGGGCAGGCCCTGAAGACCTTAGTTAGCGAAGGGCACCCACCAGGGCCGCGGCCCCCCAACAGCGGACGAATTCAGGGGGGTCCCTACAATCAAGATCTCGGCGGGATACTGTAACCGTAGGGGCAGGCCTTGTGCCTGCCCTCGCGGTTCGCGGGCCAGGCGAGCAACCGGGTCAGGGCGCTTCGGCGAAGAATCGCGCGAGGGCTTGCTTCGCCTGGGCTTCCGACAGGGTGGGCGCATGCCCCACCTCATCCACCTCGACGTAGGCGAGGCTCGGCGCTTCGTTCCGCATTCGGGCGGCGGTGGGAGCATCGAGCACATCCGAGAGGGCCCCGCGCACCAGAAGGGTGGGCCGCCCGGTGGTGAGTTTCCGGAAGAGGCTCCATACGAGCGGCGTCAAGAGCCAGACCAGCAGCGGGTGCATGGGCTGAAAAACGCCTGGGTCACACTCGAGGACGGGTCTTCCACCCTCGGCTTCCCGGAAGATGCGTCGGACGAACACGGCCCAATCGGCGTCGGTGTAACGCGGGAACGCCACGCCGCCCGTGTGTTTCGCGTAGGCCACGGCATCCGCCCACGAATTCACCTGCGGGGTCTGGCCAGCGTAGCCCGCAATGCGCTTCAGGCCGGCCTTGGCGATCACCGGACCCACGTCGTTCAGGACGGCGCCTCCGATGCGGTCGAGATGCTGGCCGGCGAGGGCCATGGTCACGATGCCGCCGAGCGATGTGCCCACGAAGAGGGCACGCGGCAGCTTCAGGGAATCGAGGAGGGCCACGACATCGGCCGCATAGGTGGGGGGCTTGTATCGCTTGGGATTTGGATCACGGTCGGACCGGCCGCGGCCGCGCAGATCGACGGCGATCACCCGCCGTCCCATCGAGGCAATCCAGGGCGCCACTTCTTCGAAGTCGCGCGAGTTCCGGGTGAGGCCGGGAACGCAGATCACCGGCAGCTTCGAAGACTCCGTATTTCCATGGTCGCGCGCGAAGAGGTTGAGGCCGTCCTGCGAACGCCAGGTGAGTTCTCGGATTTCGATCATGATTTTGGCGGGTTGTTCCTTCAGTTCTGTGGGGAGGCGTCCTTCGACGCCTTGAAGCTTTCCCGCATTTCGCGCTTCAGGGTCTTGCCGGCGGCGTTTCGAGGGAACTCGTCGAGACGGACGACTTCACGAACCCTCTGAAACCGGGCCTCGACGTTCTCGTTGATCCACTCCCGGAGTGCGTCCTCGGACGTCGTCGCCCCTTCTCGCAGGACCACGGCGGCGATGGGCGCCTCGCCCCACTTGGGGTCGGGGACGCCGAATACCGCCGCTTCCTTCACCGCGGGGTGGCGGACGATGACCTCTTCGATGTCGCGTGGATAGACGTTGGCGCCACCCGAGATGATGAGGTCCTTCTTCCGGTCGACGAGGTAAAGAAAGCCTTCGTCGTCGAGACGGCCCATGTCACCCGTGCGCAGCCAGCCATCCACGATGGCGAGTGCCGTGAGATCCGGACGCTTGTAATAGCCGGGCATCAGAATCGGGCCGCGGCCGGCGATTTCACCCACTTCGCCTTTGGGAACATCCCGACCTTCCTCGTCCAGGATCCGGATATCGAAGAACGCAGGAGGGACGCCGACCGAGCCGGTCTTGGCCGCCGCGTCGTTGCGGTCGAGGATGGTGACGAAGCCTTCGGTGAGGCCGTAGAGCTCGTAGAGGCGGTTCGGGAAACGGCGCGCCAGTTCCTGCTTGTGCTCGAGGTGGAGGGGCGCCCCCACCGATCCGATCATCTGAAGCGAGGGCTGGTGTTTCTCATTGAAGTCCTCGTGGTCCAGCAAGGCCACGATCTGGGAAGGCACCATCATCACGTGAGTGACGCCCTCGGAAGCCACCGCCTTGAGGTACGCCGCGGCCTCGAACTGCTTGTGCAACACGAACCTGCAGCCAAGATAGAGCCACGGCATCAGGGTCAGGAAGGACCCGTTGAAGACCAGCGAACCCGCGTGGAGCACCACGCTCTCGGGAGTCATCCGCCAGGCGGTGGCGAAGAGGGTGCAATAGGCCGCACGGATGGCATGAGTGTGAACGATGCCCTTGGGCAGCCCGGTGGTGCCGCTGCTGTAGATAATGTTGAACGGCGATTCGCTCGACACCTCGAACGCGGGGGGAGCCGCCTCTGAAGCGCTGGCCACCTTCTCCGCGTACGCCGACCCCCACCCTGGGGTCGTTCCGGTGAAGAGATAGCGTTCCTCCTGGATGGCGGGGAGGGAGGCCATCACTTCCGCCAGGATGTCGGCGAACGCGTGGTCCGCGACCACCGCTTTGGTGTCGGAATCGTCGAGCAGGGTCTTGAGGGCGGGGCCACGGAGCAGCGGGCTCAAGGGAACCACCACCAGGCCGGTGCACGCGGACGCGCAGTAAACCTCGAGTAGTTCGAGACGGTTGCCGAGGACCGTCGCCACCTTGTCGCCTGGGACGAGGCCCAGGCCCAGAAGCGCATTCGCGCACCGGTGGACCCGTCTGTCGAACTCGGCGAAGGTGAGCCGCGAAGAGCCGAAAACCACGGCCGGATGGTTCGGCCGATAAAGGGAGTGGTGACCGAGAAGCCCTGCGATATTCATCTATAAACCAAACGCTCGTTATGTAAGTTGGACGCTACTCCGGGAAGAGCCGCGCGTCAAGCTCGGTTAAGTAACCACCTGCTTGTGATTCTGCTCACGCCCCCGGTTTTCAACCGCGCGAACGATGGCTTATCGTGAGTTTTCACAAAGGTCGCGCATGAACCCACAGATTTCCGCCGTTGCACTTGGCTTTGGCCTCCTCTTCACTCCTGCGATGGGCGCGGCCCAGACCGCCGTCGTGGATCTCACCAGCGGCGATTCCGCGGCTGGCCTCGGACGACGCTCGTCCGTGGCCATGGGCGGGGTGCTGTACTTCCCCTGGTGCGGGGCCCATGGCTGCGAACTCTGGCGCAGCGACGGCACCGCCGCCGGCACGGTCATCGTGCGCGATATCGAGGCCGGGTCGGGCTCTTCCAGCCCGTCGGGACTCACGGTGATCGGCGCCACCCTGTACTTCGCGGCCTACGACTCGACCAACGGCCGGGAGCTGTGGAAAAGCGACGGAACTCTCGCCGGTACCGTTCTCGTGCGAAACATCGCGAGCGGGGTGACCTCCTCGTCGCCCTCTCACCTCGTGGCTCTTGGATCGACGCTCATATTCGCGGCCTACGAGAGCGCATCTTTCGGGGTCGAGCTCTGGGCCAGCACGGGAACGAGCGCCGGTACGACGCGGGTTTTGGACGTCTATGCGGGTGGCACTTCATCGTTCCCCGAGGAACTGACTGCGGCCGGCGGTTTCATCTACTTCAGCGCTGAACACGCGACCTACGGCCGCGAACTGTGGCGAACGAACGGAACAGCGGCGGGAACGGTGATCGTGAGCGATCTCGTCCCCGGCGTGGGCTGGTCCGAGCCTCACCATCTCACGGCCTTCGGGTCATCCCTGACCCTTGTCGCCCACACCCCGGCGAACGGCAACGAACTGTATCGCAACGACGGCCTCAGCACAGTCCTGGTCAAGGACATTCTGGCAGGGAGCGGGTCCTCGGATCCCGGCGAACTGCTGGTGGCGGGCTCCTTGCTCTACTTCTCGGCCAAGGACGCGGCGTCGGGCCAGGAGTTGTGGCGTAGCGACGGGACGCAAGCGGGCACCCTGCGCGTCAAGGATATCCGGCCGGGCATCGCGGGTTCTCAACCGCGCGGGTTGAAGCTGTCGGGCTCCCTGCTCTTCTTCGCCGCGGACGATGGCGCCACTGGTCGCGAGTTGTGGAGATCCGACGGAACGGATGCCGGCACCCTTCTGGTGAAGGACATCTGGACCGGTTCCAGCCCGTCCTCCCCATCCGGCCTGGTGGCGACGTCCTTGGGCGTCGTATTCCAGGCCCGCGGCACCGAGGGCGGGACCGGGCTTTATCGGAGCAGCGGCACCGCGGAGGGAACCACGTTCGTCAACTCCACCGCGAACTCGCTCTTCGGGGATGTCGATGAGGCCGTCGCATTCGGCGCCGGGCTTGTGGTGAGTTCGTTCTCCACCACAAGCCCCTTCAACCGGCTGACCCTGCTGCCCGCCGAGACGCTGACCGGCACCACGATCTCCCTGGCCGATACGAGTGTGGCCGAAGGTGGCAGCGGGAACTCCCTGCTTGCATTCACGGTGACCCTGAGTGCCGCCAGCGCGAGTAACGTGACCGTCAGCTACACGACCTCTGCAGGAACCGCCACCTCGGGCGCCGACTACACTGAGACCTCGGGATCATTCACTATCCCGGCTGGAATCACCTCAAAGAACCTCATGGTGGTGGTGAAAGGCGACAGCAGCGTCGAGTCGTCTGAGACTATCACCTTGACTCTCAGCAACCCCTCGGGCGCCGCCCTGCAGAGGGGAACCGCCACCGGCACGATCACCAACGACGATCCGGCGATCGCGGCCACCACGGTCACCCAATACCGGCTGTATCACGAGGGCACCAAGGAACATCTCTACACCACCGACTTGAACGAGTACAACGTGCTCGGCGCGCGTGGCTGGGCTCAGGAGGGTGTGGCCTACCGGATGCTGACAAACGGCACGTACGGGGGGGTCGCCACGGTTCCGCTGTTCCGCCTCTACCACCCTGGGATTCTTCAGCATCATTGGACGCCTGACTCCAATGAGGCGGTCGTTCTGGGAATCACACCTTCATGGCTGTACGAGGGGACGATCGGCTATCTGTTGCCCACCCAGGTTCCGGGAACTGTCGCGCTCTACCGGATGGCGCTGGCCGAGCCGCCCCTGCACCTGTGGACGACGGACGAGAACGAGTACAACACACTCGCCACCCGCGGCTGGGCCAAGGAAGGCGTGGTCGGCTACGTCATCCCCTGAGGGCGCTTAATGCTCAAGCCTTGACGGTTCGGTTCACTTTCTCGACGCGGGGCGGCCAGGCCAAGGTAAACGGCTCGCCCGACAGTGAGAGGTTCGGATTGTAGTAAGGGTCGTTCAGAAGAATGGGCAACCAGCGTTCGCGGAGGATATTTGCCTCCTTCTCGAAGCGAATCCTCTTCTCGGGCGTGTTCTCATATCCGCGGCTCGCCGACTCATGGTGATACAGCTCGGCGTAGGGCGTGTAGACATTCCGGTAGCCGCGGGACTGAATGCGCAGACAGAGATCGACATCGTTGAACGCGACGGCCAGAGTTTCGTCGAAACCCCCGATCTCCTCGAACACCTTCTTCGGCACACAGACGCAAGCCGCAGTGACCGCGGACAGCGATTGGATGAGGCCGGCCCGGCTGAAATAACCATCGTTCCCGCGCGGGCGGCCATGGTGGGCATGGGCGGCGAGGCCGGCTACCAACACCAGGCCGGCGTGCTGGATGGTGTTGTTGGGATACCAGAGTCTCGCTCCCACCGACCCGATTCCGGGCCGCATCGCATGGGAGACAAGTTCCCCCAGCCAGTCCGGGGTGATGACCTCGATGTCGTTGTTCAGGAAAAGGAAATACTCCCCAAGCGCCTTCCTGGCCGCATCATTGTTGATTCTGGAGAAATTAAACGGCCCCGGGTCTTCGATGCGCCGGACCGTTCCGTCGCGATCGAGCGCCGTGAAGTAGTCGATGGCCGCTTTGTCGTCACTGCCGTTGTCGACGAGGAGGATCTCGTACGGTGAATAGGTGGTCTTTTCGCGGATGCTCTCGATGCATTGCCGCACCAGATTCAGTCCGTTCCTCGTCGGGATGATGATGGAGACGAGCGGCCGGGCCTCGGGCAGTTGGTAACGAACGCGTTGAACCGCCACCGGAACCGTCTCAACCGTGGCGGCGATCCTCATGCGCTTGAGGTGCTCCTCGATGGCGAGCCGAGCTCTCTCGGCCGCGTAGTTCTTCTCCGAAGCCCCAACCGCGGTGCTTCCCGCGATCATCCGCCAGTGATAGAGCACCCGGGGAATGTGACGGATCTGGGATGGTTCAATCCGTTCGATGAAACGCAGAGCGAGGTCGTAGTCCTGGGCGCCTTCGAAGCCCTCCCGGAAACCGCCGATCTCCCGGACAATATCCGCGCGATACACCCCGAGGTGGGTAATCAGATTGTGGGACAGGAACAGGTCGTAGTTCCAGTCGCACTTGAAATAGGGCGTGGCTCTCGCGCCACTGAAGTCGAGCTTGTCTTCATCGGAGTAGAGGAGGGCTGCGTCCTTGTGGGCGTTCAGCTCCCGGACCACCCAGTACAAGGCGTCTTTGGGAATGACATCGTCGTGGTCAAGAAGGGCCACAAACTCGCCGGTTGCGAGGGCAAGGGCGCTGTTGGACGCGGCGCTGATGTGTCCGTTCGACTCTCGACGAACAACCTTGATGCGGGGATCGCGCGTCCGGTACTCCTCAAGGACGGCGGCCACATGGGGAACGGTCGAGGCATCGTCGGCGAGACAGAGCTCCCACCGGGGGTACGCCTGGGCCAAAACCGACTCGATCATGGCTCGAAGAACCGGCTCGGGCGTATTGTAGACAGGGGTGATGAAGCTGATGACCGGCTGCCGCTCAAGGTCGGCGCACTCCTCGGTCATGGCCGCGAGGTCACTCGAGGTCGGGGTCGCGTAGTCTCGCACCCAAGCCGCGTAGTCAGATTGCTCCAGTCGGCCGCGTGACGTCAAAGCCCAGTAGGCGAGTTCCCAGAGCGCCTTGGGACCGCGCGTGAACATGATGTGGAGACCCTGACGGACGCGAAGGGCGAGGTAAGCGGGCTTGAGTCGGCCCACTGCGGCGAGCAGGCTCGCGGAGGTGCGCAGGGAATGGCGGAGTCCGGAGATAGGTTCCAGAGTGAGACCCGTGCAGTCAAACTCACAAGGATAAAGACTGGGGTCGAACCGGAAATGGTCGGTGGACCGCGGCACGAAGAACTCCGCGATATAGACGCCATCCTGAAGCTTGAAATCGGTTGCCCGGTCCTCGGAGTACCCTCCCCAGGAAAACGGCATGTAAAGCCTTGGGCCCGCGATCTGACCGGTGCGCACGCTCATGGAAACGGAGGCTCGGTACCAGCCCCTTTTTAGAGGGAAGCTCTCCTTCGGGAGGGCTGCGAAAAACTGCGGGTCGAACGACGTCGCCTTCCAGTATCGGCGGCCGGACCCTTCCTCGATCGACTGGGGGTCTTCTCCCATCGGGCGAAGGGTGAGTTGAATGTTCAAGCGGTGCTACCTCAGACGAATGGATCTTGGCCGATTACGACTGGGACCGTTTGGAGGTGTTTCGAGTGCTCAGGGAGTTGGACGGCCGGAAAAAAATGGTCGACCGGAGTTCCGATTCTCGTCGAATCGGAACCGCGGCCGACCATTCCTGCGCGGCTAACCCCAAACCGGGGTCACAGCTTGGAGGTTTACTTCTTGTAGACCTCGACGAGGCCGATGCCCTGGAAGGCGCCCACGCCCTTGACGATTGCCGTGTAAGCACCCGGATTCAGAGTTACCAAAATGGCTGACTCCAGGGCGCTGCTCGGGGCGTTCCCGGTGGCGGCAATCGCCGCGGTGTTCGGCGCATCCACCCAGTTGTCGTTGGTATGGGTTGGATTGATGTTTCCGGCCGCATACAGCTCCAACTTCGGGTCGGCAAGCGAACCCGGCACATTGAAGGGCGCCTGGCCAAGCGAGGGACCCTTGGCGATGATGAGCACCTGCTGGGCCGCATTCCCCTGGATGATGAAGCCTCCGATCATCACGTGGTCGCCGGTAAGGACGGGTCCGCGGGTTGAGATGTTAAGGAGCGGGATATCCGGACGATCCGCCTCGAACACTTCCACGATTGCGATGCCCTGGGAACCATTGACTCCGGTGACGTGAACGGTGTAAGGCACGTTAGGGCTTACCGACGTCAGCAGAGCCGCCTCCAGAGGCTTGGTGGGAGCAAGGCCGGTGGCCGTCACTTCCGCCTGGTTTGCAGCACTCTGCCAGTTGTCATTGAACTCAATCGGGGTCGCGCCATTGAAGAGCCGGATGGCGGGATCGGCCAGGGTCCCCGGAACGCCCAGGTCGGCAAGCGCCGGACCCCGACCGCGGATCACAACCTTCTTCGGCGAGGAACCGCCAATGATAAAGCCGCCAATCATGATGTTGTCTCCCGTGGCCACGAGACCACGCGTGGAGATGTTGACCAGACGCGGGATCGTGGTTGCGTCGATAACCGTGAACGTCTGGGTCGCCTGCGGCGCGGCGCTAAAGGACGAACTGCCAGCCTGATTGCCGGCGATCGTACAAGTGCCGGTCGCGATGCCGCTGACCGTGGCGGCCCCAGAAACGAGGCAGACGGTGGGTGTGAGCGTGCTGAAGGTGACGGTGAGGCCGGAGGTCGCGGTGGCGCTGACCGTGCCGGAGCCGTTGAGGACAACCTGGGGAGCGGCACCAAAGGTGATGGTCTGAGCCGCACCGACGTTGAAGTTCAGGTTCGTCTGAGGCGCGGCCGCGTAAGTGGCACTACCCGCCTGGTTTGCGGCGAGGGTACAAGAACCCGCGGCCACACCCGTCACGGTCGTGCCGGATACGGTGCAGACCGCCGGTGTCAGGCTCGTGAAAGTAACGGCAAGGCCTGAGTTGGCCGTGGCGGACACGCTGCCCGTTGAACCCGGAGAAATCGAGGGCGTGGTTCCAAAGGTGATCGTGGTGGTGAGAAGGGTGGAACCGGCCGTGGTGGCGGGGATGCTTGAGATCACCGTGCCGTTGACCTGCTTGAAGGTGATGGACAGAGACAGAGTGCCGCCGCCAGTGTCGCCGAGGACCCAGTCGAAGAGGCCGCGGTCGGGCAGGTTGCTCGCCACCGTCGTGGTGGTGGCGCCCACCGTGGCGGTGATGTCGACGAGGCGCGACCCCTGTGGAGAGGCCCATTCGAGCCGCTCAAGTTCGCCGCGGAGGAACTTGCGGCCGGCTGATACGTTCGTGAATCCGGCGCCCGAGGTCCCACGGACCGCGAACACACCGTCGGTGGTATCCATGTTGGCACCAGACACGACGCGGATCATTCCGTAGGCAGTGCCTGGGATGGCGGGAAGGGCCACGCGCGCGAAGCTCGCAGTGACGCCGGTGGCGAGGTTGGAGAAAGTCGCGCCGCCGTCCGATGAGAACTGAACGTCGACCGCACCCGCGGTGGCCTTCTTCCAGCCCACGAAGATGGTCTGCCCTGCATCAAAGACCTCGTCGCGACCGGGAGCCACCAAAACGATATCGGTGCTGGTCACGTTGAAGGAAGAACTCGATCCCGTGCCCTTGGCGGTACCCGCGGAATCCTTGCACTGGACAACGATGCTGTGAGCTCCGACCGATGCCGAGTCCGGAATGGTGACGATTCCGTAGCCCGTGTTGGGAACGTTCAGACCGGTGGAACCTGTGTGAGTTCGGAGGCCGGTGGTGCCATCAAGGAGAATGTCAACGAGCGTGCAACCGGGCGCGTCCCAACGCACGGTCTTGAGAGACCCCCGCGCCGCGGTGACGGTCGAACGCGGTTCGGCGACGGTCACGGTCTGGCCGCGGCCGAAGTCTTCATGTTGGAACGGGAAGCGGTCGACCACATTGCCCGTGTTGTTCGAGGTATTGTGGAAAATCCCGGAGTAGGGATTGGAGGCGCTGGGGTTGCCGAAGGCGACGTGGCTGCGATCCCAGAAGTTGCCGCCGAGGGACGCACCGAAGTCGAGGTTCACGGTCACCCCGGTGACCAGACGGGTCACGCTCGGGCGCACGTTCGACGAGATCATGCGGTTCTTGAAGAACTCGACGCCCGTCACCTTGCCGTCATTGTTGAAGATGCCGCGAATGTTCTCGGCGCTGGTGTTCGCTACGATGCGGAAGCCGTTCGAGTTGGACGAAGACGTGTCGGTTTCCAGGGCGAAAGCGCTCTGGCAGAAGCCTTCGGACGCGGGATCGCATTCCTGTAGCGCGGCCCCGAAGCCGTTGCGCGGAGAAATGAAGTTGCGCGAGACCTCGGTGCTCGTCGAGTTCCGGACGTTGATGTGGTCGTTCTTGTTGGCGAAGACGTAGTTGCTGTGGAGGTAGGTGTTGGTCGGCTTCACCTGATAGGCCGTCAGGAAGCAGAACTCCGGGGTTTCGGAGCCGCCGGAAACGCCGAGGCCGTGCAGGCGGTTGAGGCCGAACGAGTTGCCCAGGGCCATGT
>CAZFQH010000035.1:0-13330 GCA_964520805.1 uncultured Acidobacteriota bacterium
GCTCCGGCCGGGCGCCGATGTTGATGGCGCCGGGAACATGGCCTCCCCCGAAGGCCAGCATCATGCGGGTGTCGACCACGACCGACTTGCCCTCCCCGATCGCCTCCTTGAATGCCTTGGCGGGCAACGCGGGGACGCGGGGCAGGTTCCACAGGACCTCGGGGCCGGCCGTGTTGGCGTCCTTAAGGCGAGGGTAGTAGGTCGGCTTCGGCGGCAGGTTGCCGAGGGCGAAGTCGTGGAACTCCCTCAGGCTCTTGGCCTGCAGGAACGGGTTGAACCGCCGCTCGTAACCGATGGCGCTGCTGAGGCGATCGCCGATCTGTGCGCCGCAGGGCGAGCCATGCGCGTGCGTGGGGTGGAGCAGGACGTGATCGTCGAGCCCCAGATAGAAGTCGTAAAGCGTCTGGTACTGCTCGGCAACGAGCTTCTCAGCTTGCTCCGGCCCGAGCAGGTCCGACCGGCCCGCCGCATTGATCAGGAGCGATCCGCCCGAGAACACGCCGTAGGGAGTGCCCGGGCGCTTGCTCTCGGCGACGAGGAAGGAAATGTGCTCAAGCGTGTGGCCGGGCGTGTGGCGGGCGGTGAGGATCACGCTGCCGAACTCGAACGTCTCCCCGCTGCGCAGCGGCTTGTGCTCGTAGCCGTAGTCGCCGCCGCCCTCGTGGCTCATGAAGTTGACCGCCGAGCCCGTGCGGGCGGCCAGTTCCACGGCGCCGCTCAGGAAATCCTCGTGAACGTGAGTCTGGAAGATGTGGGTGATCGCCACCTTGTGGCGTCGGGCCAGATCGAGATATACGTCCACGTCTGCCCGCGGGTCGATCACCGCTGCAAAACCCTCGGCGTCATCGCCGATGAGATAACTGAGATCCCCGAGTCCCTCGGTCAAGACACGCTCGAAAACCAAAGCCATCGAAGCATCTCCCTTCGGTTGATAGTCCTAGCCTGGATTTGCTCAGACCCAAATTAGCCTAACACCGCTCGGTCTACTGGGGCGTCCTTCTCCCTCTGTTGCCAAGCGCGCGCCAATTCTGCTCTCGTTCGTGCCGGGTTGTGCTGCTACCAAAATGACGTTTGAGACCAGCGATTTGCTGGCGCATCCATCGCGAAAAGTTCGCCGACAGCCACGTTGATTCGCCTCCTCGCCGAAGCGCCAAACGGACCGCTCATTCCTTGGCGCCGTCGCCAAACCCGGGCGAAGTCAGCGCCTCTGATCGGCGGTACAAAGAGACATGGCGCTCGGTCAGGTCTATCCACCGATAGGGTTGCCGGGCGATCTCGACCCAGGTTTCATCAATTCGGTACGGGGCGAAAAGCGGATCCCATACAAGGTAGGTCGATCGGTCGATTCGCTCGGGAGAGTACTCGCGCGGCGCATGGCTGCCGTGGCCGATTCGAAAATAAGTCCACTCGCCTGCGTAGATCTGGTCGGCGGGCACGCCCCGCTCGTGGAGCGTTTCGGCTGCGATCCAATACGCGGTCTTTCGTTCGAGAAGCACGAACGTCCAGGCTGTGCTTGCCACGAGGGCGATAACGGACAACCCGGCCGTCGCTCGCTTGACGCTACGCGGAGCCTGGCCGAATTCGGGTGCGAGCGCTATCACCACAAGCGGCAGGAACACGATCAAGTACTCGTCGATCAGATCCACGTAGGCCAAGTGGAAAACGACGAGGCCTCCTGACACGAGGGCCAGAGCCTGCCGCCCCTTCGTCTCATTCTTCCAGCCGGCGATCCTGCGGAAAAGGATTGCGCCGAGGAGAATGGCGGCAACGGTCGCGATCAGCGTCAGTGGCAAACGCATCAGCGGAATGCGCGAGGCCACCGCAGAAAGATTCCCTACCAGGCTTGGCATCAAAGCCCCGTTCAGGAGAAAGTCCGCAAGCGCCGCGAGCGACATGTACAGAGCCCACAGCCGGGGCACATGAATTCGCCTCGCCACGTGAACGAGAAGGGGCGCGAGCGGGACTGCATAAAGACCAACGTATTGGCAGATTCGGGCGAATCTGAAAAACAGGTCTCCGGTCAACCGAACAGGGTCCGCCAGATACAGAGCCTGCCGCTCGAGATTGATCGCCAGATACGCAGTCGGCTGGAACGTGTTGGAGAGTTGCCAGAACACCGCGACCAAAGGCAAAGCCACGCCCCAGGGAAGCCAGGATCTCCGCTTTCGGTCGGCGAGGAGCAGGAGGATCAGCGCCACCGGCAGGGCAACGCCAAACTGCCGGGTGAGGATCGCCGCCGAGGCGAAGAGCGATCCCGCGAACATCCAGCGCGTCGAATCAAGACGCAATGCCCGCATATAGGCGAGCAGCGCGATCACGAGCCACGACATGAAAGGCACATCCGTCATGAACGACATCGAGAACATGAAAACCAGCGGGCTTGAATAGATGACGCAAACGAGGATCCCGGCATCGGACGACGAGAGCCCTGCGTCTTTCAAGAATCGCCACAGAAGAGTCAGCGCGATGGCCAGGAGAACGAGAGTTGAGATTCGCAGCGTCGCAAACGAGAACCCGAACCCGGCGGAGAACAAAGCGCCCCATACAATCTGGGCCGGCAGGTTCGCCGTGGCCCAGTCGTGGAGCCGATACTCGTGATGCTCCAGGAGATGCTGGACGGTCAGCGCATAGGCCCAATCGTCGTCTTTGGCCACCTCTCGAAACGGGCCGGCGGCCCCCACGGCCATGACCCATGGGAATAGCCAGGCGAGTCCAAGGATGCTCTTTGGCATCGCCCGGGAGAACGCCAGGAGGCGGGGGTTCATCGGACCCGGGGGAAGAGTCGGCCTGCGGGCGAACCCCGGGCGACGGCGAGGCCAGACGCGAACGCGCGACGCGAACCCCTCACGCGCTCCGATCCGCCAACGCGACCGTGGGCAGCAGTTTCGGCGCGCGGCGATGCTTCGTCGCCTGCTCATAGGCATACGCGTACTTGATCAACGTGCCTTCCGACCACGCGGGGCCCATCAGCGTCAGTCCGATCGGCAATCCGGAAATGAAGCCCGCGGGAACCGTGAGGGCCGGATAACCCGCGACCGCCGCAGGCTGCGAACTCGAAACACCGCTGAAGGAATCGCCGTTCACGAGATCGATCAGCCAGGCCGGGCCGCCGGTCGGCGCGAGGATCGCGTCCAGGCGGTCTTTCGCCAGAGCCTTGTCGATACCATTTTCCCGCGACGCCTTCAGATTCTTCGCGAGCGCATCCATGTAATCCTTCGAGTCGAGTCCGCCCTTCGTGACCGCCTGGAGAAAAATCTCCTGACCGAAGTAGGGCATCGAGGTCGTCTGGTTCTCGTCGTTGAACCGGATGACGTCTTCCATGGTGCGGATGCCTAGCGCCGGATCCACAGTCGCGAGGAAGGCGTTCAGGTCCGCCTTGAACTCATAGAGTAAAACGTCGAACTCGCTGTCGCCATACTCTGACCCCATCGACAGCTCACAGTGGTCGACCATGATCGCGCCTTCGTCCTTCATCACGAGGATCGCCTCCTCCATGATCCTGTCGACCCGCGCATCCTTGCCGAAGAACTTGCGCCCGATACCGATCCGCGCGGCCTTCAGGCCCCCTTTATCGAGAAAGGTCGTGTAGTCGGCGGCGCTCTTGCCGCGGCTCTGTGCGGTCAGAGGATCGCGCGGGTCGACGCCGATCAGGGCGGACAGGACCGCGGCCGCGTCCGCCACCGTTCGACACATCGGCCCGGCGGTATCTTGGGAATGCGCGATCGGGATGATCCCGCTCCGGCTGACCAGTCCGAGCGTCGGCTTGATTCCGACGAGGCCGTTTCCAGACGAGGGGCAGACGATGGAACCATCGGTCTCGCTGCCGATCGACGCGACGGCCAGGTTAGCGGAGGTCGCAGAACCTGAACCTGAACTCGAGCCACAAGGATTGCGGTCCAGCGCATAAGGATTCCGGCACTGACCACCGCGACCGCTCCACCCGCTGCTGCTCCTGGTCGAACGGAAATTCGCCCATTCCGAGAGGTTGGTCTTGCCCAGGATCACCGCGCCGGCCGAGCGAAGTCGCTCAACGATGAACGCATCCTTCGTCGCGCGATGCTTCGCGAGCGCCAGGGACCCCGCACTCGTCACCATCCGGTCGCCGGTCTCGATGTTGTCCTTCACCAGGATGGGAAGGCCATGAAGCGGGCCGCGCACTCTCCCCGCCTCGCGCTCAGCATCGAGCGACGCCGCAATCTGCTCTGCCTCCTTGTTCGTTTCAATGATGCTGCGCAGACCATTGGCCCCGCGATCGACCACCGCGATGCGAGCCAGATAGGCCCGGGTCAGGGCCACCGAAGACAGGCCCCCGCCGGCCATCTGAGCGGAAAGCCCGGCGACGGTCGCTTCCTCAAAAGCGAACTCGGTTGAACTCGCGGGACGAGGCGTCCCCGGGGGGGCGCCGGCCGGCGTGGCAGGTTTTGTTGGAACCTGGGTGGTCGCGGCCAGACCCATCTTGAGAAATTCCCGACGTGCGGTCATGGTGCTCCCTTTCAGTTTGAGGCGGGCGTCACGAAGGCCTTGCCTTCTACTTCTGCGCGGCCATCGCCTTCTTGAGTGCCGCGATGGTTTCGTCCACGCGATGGTCGACCATCTTCCGGGCATTGGCCTGAGTGGTCGACAAGGGCGAAAGCCTGACCCCGTTGATGCTGTCTTTCCCCTTCGCGGCGCGCTGCTTGAGGCGAATGGAGTTGGGATCGACCAGCGCCATCATGGACGCGATCGCATAGTCGTCATGCAGCCCTTCGTCCACCTGCAGGATGCCGAGGTCCCGGGCGATCCATTCCTGGAGCGCCGGGTACTGGTAGTACTCAGGAACGAAGTAAATCCGCGCCGGCGAACCGGCGCCTGTCCACGTCACGGTCAAGGCCTCGGCGACCTTCTTCATGCCCGCCTGATTGCCGCCCGAGTCGCCGATGAAGACGATGGTCTTAAAGCCGGTCGACTTCAGCGAAGACGCGACGTCGGTCAGCAGCGCCTCGAACGTCGCCGCGGTCAGGCTGATCGATCCGGGGTACTTCATGTGACCGGTCGGGGGATCGATGTCGCCTTCAGGCACGAACTGGATAATCGACGAGACCAGTGCGTTGCCGAGTTTGCGAGCGAGGGCATCCGTGATCGCGCGCAGAACGATGTTGTGCTTCGCGGAAACAAGGTAGGGCCCGTTCTGTTCCAGGCCGCCGGTGGCGACGATGACCGTGTCCTTCCCCGCCTTCATGGCATCGCGGATCTCCATCCACGTCATTTCTTCCATGAACACGGTGTCGACGCCGTCGATCACCCGCGGCGTGTTGGGATCAGGCGAGCCGGCGGTGGCACTCGCACCGGGCGCTGTGGGACGGGCAGGCGGCTTCGTCTGGGCCAGGGTTGGGGCGGCGGCGAGAGCGGAAAGGGCCAGGGCGATGGCGGTCGAAACAAACTTCATCAGGGAATCTCCGGTCATGGATGGTTTTGCGATTGAACGACCGCCCGAACAGACCGGAGGATCTTAGCCCGCCCTCGCGGGCTCAAGCGTCGTGCTCAAATCACCTTCCATCGTGGCTGATTTCGAGCTTCGCGTCCCTACCGCCAGGCCTGATAGGGATTGAGCGCCAGGCCGCCCCACCAGCGGCCCTCCTTGTCGGCCTCGACTATGCCGAAGTGGAGGTGCGGGGCCCCGGGCGGCGCGTTGCCGGTGGAGCCGACATAGCCGAGAACCTGGCCGCGCCCGATTGGCTGACCTTCGGCCAGACCGAAGGCGTACCCTTGCAGATGGGCGTAGTAGAAGACGAGCCTGCGATCTTCGCTCCATTGGTAGAGAGTGATCCCGCCGGCGTCGCTCAGCATCATGCGGGCGATGGCTCCATCGGCCACCGCCACGACCTGGGAATGACGCGGGGCCATGATGTCGAGGGCGTGGTGAGTGCGGGAGCCACGACGGTCGTTGAAGTTGTCGCTGATCGAGGCTGGCGACACCGCGGGTACGGGGAACAAAAGCCCCTCGGGCGGGCGCATCTTCGATCCGGGATCGGCGGAACGTGGAGCGTCACCCCGAGGCATTCCGGGGCGCGTGGCTTCCGCAACTGCGGCGGTTCGCGAATCAGGGGTGAGGCTCGATCCCCTTACGGAGGGCGGTGCCGGGCTCGGCGACGCCGAGGCTTGAGATCCTTCGGCGGCAGGACGAACCCGAACGATCAGGACGACGAGAAGGGCCAGACCCGCGAAGACGCCTCCGGTGATGAGTCGCTCCGTGGCGGAAGTCTTTCGATTGAGCGCACTCACCCGGCCACCATAACGGAGCGAGGCAGAAAAAGGATGCGAGAGCCCGCTCGCACCGTTCACGGAGTGAGGCGCTTGTATCATTCCGCGCGTGACTTTCCGCCGCAGCCTCGGGTGGGCGCTGTACGCCCTCGCAGTGGCCTTCACCTTCGAAGCTGCTTCGCGGCTGGCTCTTTCAAGTGCTCGTCTCTCTGAGCGCCTCTTCACCAACGACGACGCCTCGTGGCGGTTGCAGTGGGCGGCCCGACAGAACGAACAGAAGGGCTTCCGCTATGGGCTCGACGACTGGAGCCCCACCCGCGGTTGGACCCTCAAACCCAACCTGCGGGATGTTCCCTTCCGTGGAAAGACCGTGAGCTCGAACTCGCGGGGTTTTCGCGGCGGGCAGGAGTTCGCCCTCGACAAACCTCCTCAGATCACGCGCATCGTGGTTCTCGGCGATTCGTTCACGTTCGGCGAAGAAGTGGGCGACGATGAAACCTTCTCGGCCCGGCTCCAAAGGCTCATTCCGAATTCAGAAATCCTCAATCTCGGCGTCCACGGCTACGGCCACGACCAGATGCTCCTTTATCTGCAGGAAGAAGGCGTCCGCTACAAGCCCGACATCGTGCTGCTCGGTTTCATGCCGGACGACATGGAGCGGAATGTGCTGTCCTTCCGCGATTTCGCGAAGCCGCGTTTCGGCCTGAAAGACGGGGGGCTGGAGCGACTCTCCGGTCTTATCCCCCGGCCCGAAGAAATGCTCGCGCAGGAGAAGTGGCGATCGAAGTTCGGCGATCTGCTGACCATGGCGCGCTCACGCTATGAATGGCGAACCGGGAGGACATCCGCATTCACACGCGAACTGACTCACGCTCTGCTCGACGAGATGAAGAACACGGCCGAGAAGGTGGGCGCTCTGCCGGTGTTCGCCTATCTCCCGGTTTATGGGGAAATACCCCGCGTCGATTCCGGCCTGACCTTCCGCGAGAAGGCCTTCTTCAAATACTGCGAGGAGCGGCGCGTCGCCTGCCCTTACATCCAGCCCGCCTTCCGCGAAAAAGCAAGGCAGGGGGCGACGTTCAAGGTGGAAGGCCACTGGGGCCCGTTCGAGCACCAGACCGCGGCCGAGGGTTTGTTCGCGGAACTCACGAGCAAGCGACTCTTGGCCTTACGGAATCCGACCTAGCGCCACATCGATCGCGGTCTGCAAACCAAGGCTCACTACCAGCAGCAGGACCACCCGTGCGGGGGTCTTGCCGTAGCGCGCCTCGATCCGCGCGAGCACGCTGCCGAGGCCCACGGCCACCGGCAGCATCACGTAGTAGTGATGCTTCAGCAGAAAATTGAAAAAGACGTCGGCGGCGCTTACGAAGAACAGGATCCCCATCCAGGTGAGCAACACCAGCCGGTCCCATGATCGGGGCAACCACCATAGGCCCAGGGCCGCGACCAGAGGAATCAGCATCGAGCCGTAGCTGTAAGACAGCTTCCCGGGTTCCAGCGAGAGGCGGGCCAGAATCGGCGTCGCCTCGGCCGCGGCCCCGCCCACTCCCGCGCCACTCAGGATCTTCGGCACCGACTGCATGAGGAAGGGCAGGGTCCAGTGCACGTAGTAAAGAAGAAAGGCGAACGTGCAGGCCACCACCAGCATGGTGAACACGGAACGGGCCCGCACGGGGTTCGCCCGCACCGAGACCAGCACCAGCCACACGAGGACCGCACCCGTGAACAGAAGGGCCGCGGTGTAAGAGAGGAAGCAGAAGGTGAAGAGCCAGGCGGTGCCAAGAAAGGTCCTGAACCGCGCAAGATCGTCGACCTTGAACATCAGCCACGGTAGAGCCAGGCTGGAGGCCCAGACGCCGAGAATCGTCATCAGATGCCCGAGACCCAGTAGCTGGAAACCCGGCACCAGGCTCGCGAACAGCAGCGCCGCGAAGGCCGCGGCGCGCGGGCCGGACACTCGATGGGCGACGATCGACGCCACGATCACGATCGACGCGAAGAGAGAAGCGAGGAAAACCTTCTCGCCCAGATAGAACCAGGCTCGCGGAAGTGAAGCCAGGGGCGACACCAGGGTCTGATACAGGGCCGGATGCGGCATCACGATCTGCCCCCACTGGGCCTGCTCGCTCAGCATGCTCCCGGGGTAGGGCAGGTAGTAGATGAGAAACCGGCCCTTCCATATTTCTTCGGCGATCGAGGAGTGAAAGACAAAGTGACCGCCTCGATAGTAGGGAAACGCGGTGGCCGCGAGCCACCCGGCCCAGCCGCACACCGAGGCGGCAATCGCCACCGGAACGGGACGCCAGGGCTCGAGAGGATCGAGGAACCGGACGAGGCCGGTAGCAAGCGCAGCCAAGGCGGTGGCCGCAACGATGATCCAGAAAAAGGGAACGACGAAGGGAATCGCGGCCAGGGGGTCACTGGCCAGAGCGTAGGCGCTGCCCGTGATGAGGGTGGCGGCGGCAGTGCGGCCCGCGGCTTTGGAGAGTCCCATCGATCCAAACGCCACCAGGCCCAGAAGCCCGGTCAGGGTCACGGCCAAAAGCACACGCGGCGAGGGGAGCGCCGAACCACGATCGATGGCAATGCGATCGACGCGAAGAAGGTCGGAACCCCCGGGAAAGGTCAGCACGAGGCCTGAGCGCCAGCCGAGAGGTGCTCGCACGGCCATCTCACCCGTGGTCCATGGGTCCTCGCGCAACCCGAGGGAGAGATCGCGACCGCCGGCTCGAACCACCACCACATCTCGAGGCGCGCCATCGATGGCCGCCGTCGCTTCAATCCTCCACGACGTGTAGCCGCCAAAATCGGAAAGGTCGAGAGAAGACGTGCGTGGGGTCCGGCGCGATTTGAGATCGCCCTTGCCTTCGAACGCACCGAAGCCGCGAGCCACCGCGACTTCGCGTCCGGAGCCGAGGTCGATTTCGATCTTCGATTGCGAGCGATAGGCGAGGGTCACCAGCAGCGTGGCCGCTACGGTGAGCGTGACCACGTGAATATCTCCAAGCCTGACCAGACCCGCTTGAAGGGCGCGCGCCGATTCGGCCACGAGGCCCCCGGCGCTCACGGCGATGCGGGGCAGGACGGCGGCCATGATCGCGATCACTCCCAACAGGGTGACCAGCGTTCCCGCCCACAGTCCGGCGAGCGGGCGCGTCGCGGTGAAAAGAAGTGCCGCGGCGAGAACGAAGACGAGGGAGGAAGTCTCTTGGAGCCTTGGGGTCGCACCGGACCGGCGGAAGATGAACGCAATGAGAAGCGCGCAGAGCGCGGTCTGGAGGATCGGCCCGACCGGCGGAATCCGAAGGCCGGGCCTCGACGGAATCAGTCGCACCTCCTCCACCCGAACGCCGAGCCGTCTCGGGTCGGTCGCACCGGGCGCGAACGTGTCCGATTGAATCTCAACGGTCAGTGGTTCCAGCCATCCGCGCGACGTCGTCTCCAGCGAGAGGGTCTGGGCTCCGGGTCCGGGCTGGATCGCGACCGATCGGCCGCCGGCCGAAACCACAACCCGCGGCGACGGGGTTCCAGGCGGCCGCCATCCCGAGATCAGAAGCTCGACGCGCACCGGAAGCGCGGGACCGGGATTCGGAAACACCACGGCGCTTTGCGCTCCACTCCAGCGGAGGCCCTCTTCGGCGGGAAAGAAGTCACGAAACGCGGGTGCCGCCAGGGAATCCCCGGCGCGAAGAACCACCGGGCCCTGGAATTGAAAGGCCGCGCTGACCAGAAGCAGCGCGGCAGGAAGCAGGCGTCGCAGCACGTGAATCAGACCGGGGCGGAACCAGCTATGACCTGGCCCTGACCACGCAGGCGGAGCCACATCCGGACGAGAGATACGATCGTGCGGGGCACGTCGCTGGGGCGAACCGTGGAGTGGCCGGCGGTGCGCGGAAAGTGCCGCACTCCCCGCTGGACGTAGCGGTAGCCGCCGCGGTGGATGCGCGCCACCAGTTCGGTGTCGATGAAGAAGTCCGGGGTTTCGAGAGGCAGGGCTCGGATGAGATCGCCGCGGAAGAGTTTGAACGAGCAGTTGAGATCGCGAACCCTCATCCCGAAAGCCATCGAGGACAGGCGGTTGAATCCGCCGGAGACGAAACGTCGGAGCCAGGGATCCTGGCGGTCGATCCGGTACCCGAGAACCGCGTCATTTTCCGCCATCAGGGGAACGAGGCCTTGAAGTTCGCGCAGGTCGAACTGATTGTCGGAGTCGGTGTAGAAGACAAGGTCGCCGCGGGTGGCGCGAAACCCGTCGCGCAGAGCCACGCCGTAACCAAGATTCACCGGGTGTTCGACCACGATGAGGCGAAGGCCGAGTTCTGCCTTCAGGGCGGCCAGGATGGACGCGGTGCGGTCGCGGCTCCCGTCGTTCACCACCACTACCTCGTGATGGGGCGTG
Organism: uncultured Acidobacteriota bacterium; assembly: GCA_964520805.1. Taxonomy (GTDB): domain Bacteria; phylum Acidobacteriota; class Vicinamibacteria; order Fen-336; family JAGNNV01; genus JAGNNV01. The sequence goes on from CAZFQH010000035.1 coordinate 10,643, forward strand.
ATGAGGGCGGCACCCGCCATGGCCTCGCGGACCGCGCGTTCGATATTGCCCTCTTCGTTGAACGCAGGGAGGACGATCGAGAGCGTCGGAGCGGACTCCGCTTCTTCAGGGGGTTTCTGGGATTGCATGAACGGGGTGGCGGGCCGATCGAAGACAACGCCGCTCCGCGTTCCACCGTCTCGATGCCCGAAAGGCTACGAGTTTACCCGACCGGGCCGAGACGTCAGCTGTCGGTGCGCCTGACCGGAGAGGCGCCAGCCAGAAGCCTCTCGACCTTGCGAACGTAGGCACGGGTCTGACGATACGGGGGAATCCCCCGGTGGCGGGCCACCGCTCCTTCGCCGGCGTTGTAGGCGGCCATCGACAAGGAGACGCTGCCCTGATACCGGGCCAGAAGGATCTTCAGGAAACGCGTCCCGCCATGGATGTTCTCGCGCGCGTCGAAGCAATCTCTCACTCCGAAGCGGGCCGCGGTGCCGGGCATCAACTGCATCAGGCCACAAGCTCCACGCGCGGAGAGGGCCAGGGGGTCGAATTGAGACTCCGCCTCGATCACCGCGCGGATCAGTTGCCGACTCACCCCGTGTTCGGTGGCGGCGGCCGCGATGTGCCGATCGAGTTCGTGCGCGCTCAACTCGGGGGCGCGGGGCTTCAGGGTGGTGATCGCAGGATCGATGATCGTACGTTCGAGTGACGTCTCCGGCATCGGGAGGAAGCCGATCGTTCGTAAGGCTTGGCCTAATAAGGCTTGGCCTGAAGCCTGGCTCTCAGCATCGAGCGATAAAGTGCCGACGACCCCGAGAAAGACGAGGGCGGGGGTATGGCATCGATTGAACAACATCCGGCGGGTCATGGCAGCAAAGGTCGCGCCAACCCGCCACTCTGCGAAGCTGCTGATGTTTCCGTGGGCGGCCTTTTAGCCACTTACGTCTATGTTTTTAATAGTATTGCGACAATCGTCTCCCGACCAGTGCCGTGATGAGAGGGGCGGCGCGGACTGGTCATTTGTGGCAAGTCCCACACACCCTCAGTGCAAAAGCGGCACCGGGCTCTGTGAGAAGTGCAACGGTCGATAGAAATGAAGAACGCTGCGTCCGAGGCTACGAGCGGCGGTCGGTGTCGATCGGTATGGGCTACCGGGGCGGAAGGTCTCGATCGCGCCGGGTGGTCTTCGAGGCACTCAGGTTCATCGCGAGAACGGCGGCGAGGCCCGCGGCGGCGGCGAGGCCGAGACCCACCACGGGCTTGCGCCTGATGAAACGGCCGGCGCCCGTTGCGCCCCGCTTGAACTGGGACAGCGCCGCCTTTGCATAGCGCTCGGTCAGGGGATATGCAGTGGGTTGTCGGGTGACTTCAGCCTTGGCCTCGGCCGTGGTGTGACCCGAGCGAGTGGGCACGAGGGGCACAACTTTGGTCTCGAATCGCTCCGACCGCGAGCCCCGCTGATGCGAGTACACCCACGTGAACTCCGCGCCAAGCAGGAAAATCTGGGCGGAGAGATAAACCCACATCAGAAAGAGAACAAGGGAACCGGCGGCGCCGAAACTCGAAGTCACACCGCTGCGGCCGAGGTAGAGGCCGATCAACAGCTTGCTGGTTTCGAGCAACAAAGCGGTCACGGTGGCGCCCACGCCCACATCACGCCAGGCGATGCGGGCGCGCGGCATGATTTTGTAGATCATGGCGAAGATCACGGCGTTCAAAGCGAACGAGACGACAAAGTTCGCGGCCTGAAGCAGGGTCTGCCATCCGGAGAACCAGCGGTTGGACCACTCGCCCACCGCCGAAAGAAAGGCGCTGAAGGTCAAGGAAACGAGCAGAAGAAAACCGAGGCCCAGGACCATCCCGAAGGACAACAATCGGCCAAATAGAAAATTACGGAGAATGCTCCCCGTGGCCGGCTCGGGAACGCGCCAGATGCGGTTGAGCGCGCTCTGCAGCTCGCCAAAAACGCTGGTCGCACCGATCAGGAGGGTCAAAATCGAAACCACGGTCGCGATCACACCCTCCCCCGGTCCGCTGACGCTCTTGATCAGACTCTGGACCACGGCCGCCCCTTCGGAGCCGATCCGACCCTGAAGCTGGACGACGATCGCTCCCTCCGCCGCGGCCGGACCGAAGACGATGCCCGCAAGTGCGATCAGCAGGATGAAGAGCGGAGCCACCGAGAAGAGCGTGTAGTACGCGATGGCCGCGCCCATGCTGGGGGCGTAATCATCGACCCACGCATTCACCGACTTGTTGATGAGGAGGCGAATGTCCTTTACGGTCATCGGCGGGCGGCGGGCGGGTTTCGTCATGCGGATGGAAGGACCATTATGAAGGCGAACCGTTGGGGACGTCACCCCGCACACTCTCCCCACAACGGAGTTGCCAACCGGCCCACTACGTCATTGCGAGGGCGAATCGTAGGGCGAGGGGACGAGGTTGCTTCGTCGGGTGTCCTGAGATCACCTCCTCGCAATGACGTCGTGGTACTGCGTCATTGCGAGGGCGCATCGTAAGGCGAGGGGATGAGGTTGCTTCGTCGGGTGTCCTGAGATCACCTCCTCGCAATGACGTCGTGGTACTGCGTCATTGCGAGGGCGCATCGTAAGGCGAGGGGATGAGGTTGCTTCGTCGGGTGTCCTGAGATCACCTCCTCGCAATGACGTCGTGGTACTGCGTCATTGCGAGGGCGCATCGTAA
>CAZFQH010000035.1:13430-15074 GCA_964520805.1 uncultured Acidobacteriota bacterium
CACCTCCTCGCAATGACGTCGTGGTACTGCGTCATTGCGAGGGCGCATCGTAGGGACTCCGCCCGAAGCAACCCCCTCAACCAACTACCCAGCCGCCTCGAAGGCCGCGATCGCGGCCTCCTGTTTCAGGAGGTAACCGAGTTCGTCCACTCCCTCCATAAGGCAGTGCTGGGCGAAGGGCTCGATGGCGAACTTCGCCTCCCCACCGGGCCACGTCACCAGCAGCCTCTCAATGTCGATAACAATCACACCGGTGGGGGTCGATACCAGTGACCGATGCGACACCTCGTCGATCACCACCGGCACCACGCCGTTCTTGAGCGCGTTCCGCTTGAAGATGTCGGCCACCGCGGGGGCGATCACCGCCTGAATGCCGTTCTCGCGCAGCGCCCAGACCGCGTGTTCCCGCGAGGAACCGCAGCCGAAGTTGCGGCCCGCGACCAGCACCCGCGCGCCTTGCGTCTCGGGACGATTCATGGCGAACTCGGGCCGTGGCACTCCTGCCTGATCGAAACGCCAGTCCGCGAACAGCGCGGGGCCGAAGCCCTCGCGTGAGGTGGTGGTCAGAAATCGCGCGGGACAGATCTGATCGGTGTCAATGTTCTCGCCCGGAAGTACGACGAAGGTGGACTCGATACGGCGCAGGGGCTGATTCATGAAATGAACTCCCGTGCGTCGGCGATGCGGCCGCTCACCGCGGAGGCGGCCGCGGTCAACGGGCTCGCGAGGAACGTTCTTCCGCCCTGGCCCTGCCTCCCCTCGAAATTGCGATTACTGGTGCTCACTGAGTACTGCCCCGGTTGCAGCCGATCGCCATTCATGGCCAGGCACATCGAACATCCGGCCTCGCGCCACTCGGCCCCGGCCGCGCGGAAGATCACATCCAGACCTTCGGCTTCGGCCTGCTTCTTCACTGCCTGCGATCCCGGAACCACCAGGGCCTTGACCCCTGAAGCCACCTGACGTCCTTTGAAGATACTCGCGGCGAGGCGCAGATCGGAGATCCTCGAATTCGTGCAGCTTCCGATGAAGACCACGTCGATGGGGCGGCCGCGCAGGGGATCTCCGGGACGAAGGTCCATGTACCTCAGAGCTTTCGCGGCCGACTCATCCCCACCCGGCTCGGGCACCACACCGCCGATCGCCACCCCCATCCCGGGACTGGTGCCGTAGGTGACCATGGGCTCAAGCGCCGAGGCGTCAAACGTGACTTCGCGGTCGAACCTCGCACCCTCGTCGGTCCGTAGTTCCCGCCAGCCCGCCACCGCCTCGTACCAGAAGGCACCGCTGGGCGCATAGGGACGGCCCTTCAGATAGGCGAACGTCGTGTCGTCGGGCGCGATGATGCCGGTGCGGCCGCCCGCCTCCACCGCCATGTTGCATAGCGTCATGCGCTCTTCCATCGAAAGGTCCGCGATGGTGCGGCCACGGAACTCGATGACGTGTCCCACCGCCCCCCCCGCGCCGATCTGCGCGATCAAGCCGAGGACGAGGTCCTTCGCGGTGACGCCTTTGGACAGGCGCCCGTTGAACGTGACCGACATGCTCTTCGGCTTCTCGAGGAGCAGGCACTGGGTGGCGAGAACGTGGCCGACCTCGCTCGTCCCGATACCAAAGGCGAGCGCACCAAACGCGCCATGCGTG
>CAZFQH010000035.1:15084-16056 GCA_964520805.1 uncultured Acidobacteriota bacterium
GGATGAGTTATCCCGAGTTCGGGTCCGATGACGTGGACGATGCCCTGGCGAGGGCTGTCGAGGCCGTAAAGAGTGATCGAGGCGGCCCGGCAGTTCTCCTCGAGGGCGCGGATTTGCGCCGCCGCCTCCGGATCACGAATCACTACGCCGCCGGCGGACCGTTCGAAACTCGTAGGGGTCGCGTGATCCATCGTGGCGAGAGTCCGGTCCGGCCGTCGCACCTTGAGACCCCGCTCGCGCAGCAAGGCGAAGGCCTGCGGCGTGGTGACTTCGTGGATGAGATGGAAGTCGATGTAGATCGTCGCGGGCGTGTTCGCAGTCGCGGGCGACACCACGTGGGCCTCCCACACTTTGTCGAGAAGGGTTCTTGGAGCGTACGCACTCATGCCGCCACCTCCATAACGCGTTCCGCAGCGCCGATCGCGGAGAGATACGCCTTGAGTGAGGCCTCGATGGTGTCGGTGCTCGCGGCCTGGCCCACGGTCTCCTGATCGCGGTGCCGCAATCGCACGGTCACCTCGGCGAGGGCGTCCTTGCCGCTGCTCACCGACCGCGTATGCCAGTCGAGGAGTTCCAGGCTCACGCCCAACGCCTGGTCGATGGCTTTGAGTGCGGCGTCCAGCGGACCATTCCCCACCGCCGAAGCGGTACGCCGCTGGCCGTGTACTTCGATCTCCACGGTGGCGGTCGGAATCACCCCGCTGCCGGAAAGGGTCTGGTAGCGAAGCAGAGAGTGACGCCGCTCGGGGTGATGGTCGAGAAGGGACAGCAGATCGTCGTCGTAAACGAACTTCTTCCGGTCGGCGAGTTCCTTCACCCGGGTGGTCACGTCTTCGAGCTGCTCAACGCCCAGGCTCACCCCCAGGCCGCGCAACCTCTTCTCCACCGCATGACGCCCCGAGTGCTTGCCCAACACCAGCAGGGTTTCGCCCACCCCCACGCTGGCGGGAGTCATGATCTCGTAAGTCAGGG
>CAZFQH010000036.1:0-16053 GCA_964520805.1 uncultured Acidobacteriota bacterium
TCGCGGGTCCTGCCGCAGTCGCTCATGGAGCTGCCCGACACCGCTGTCAAACGCGTACACCTTCCGAGCCCCGCGCGCGAGAAGCACTTCGGTGAAGCCTCCCGTGGAGCTTCCAATGTCCGCGGCGACCCGCCCCTCGCAGGAAATCCCAAAGGCATCGAGGGCCCCGAGAAGCTTCAAAGCACCCCGCGACACCCACGGTTCATCGGCGTCCACCTCGATGACGGTTTCTTCGCTGACCTGGGATCCGGGCTTGAGCCGCTCCAGGACCGGCACGCGAACCCGTCCCGCGAGGATCAGGGCCTGCGCCCGTTCGCGCGAAGGTACGAGGCCCCGGCGGGTGATCTCGAGGTCGAGCCGGCGCTTCCCCGAACTCAAGAGGCCCGGTGGATGATGCGCGAGGCGAGATCGCGCAGCCGGGCGGCCTCGGGGCCAAACCCGCTCAGAGCCTCCTCGGCCTGAGCGTGAAGGGCCGTCGCCTGTCTCTTCGAGGCCTCGAGACCATGGAGCGCTACCCAGGTGGCCTTGCCTGCGAGCTGATCCTTGCCCGGGGTTTTGCCGAGGGTGCCCGCATCCCCGCTCACATCGAGAATGTCGTCGACGATCTGGAAAGCGAGGCCGATGGGCTCGGCATAGGCGCGGAGGGCCAGGGCCTGATCCGTCGAAGCTCCGGCAAGCAGACCGCCTCCGACCACGGTGGCTACGATCAAGGCCCCGGTTTTGGTGCGATGGATCCGTTCGAGATCCTCGGGCAGGGCCTGGACGCCTTCGTACTTGAGATCATCCATCTGCCCGCCGATGAGACCGGCGGTGCCGCAGGCGCGGGCCAGAACGACCAGGGCCTCAAGGACCACACCGCTCCTGCTGGAAGCACCGTCGCCCGAGGCGATGATTTCGAAGGCCAGCGTCTGCAGGGCGTCACCGGCCAGAATCGCGGTGGCCTCATCGAAGGCTTTGTGACAGGTGGGCCGCCCGCGGCGCAGGTCGTCGTCGTCCATCGACGGAAGGTCGTCATGAATCAGCGAGAAGGTGTGAATCAGTTCCACCGCGCAGGCAAAGGCCTCGGCGCGGTCCCGGCCCGACGGCCCGCCCACCGCGTGAGCGGCGGCGAGGCAGAGCAACGGGCGAATGCGCTTTCCGCCCGCGAAGATGCTGTACCGCATGGCCGCGTGCACGCGCGAGGGCCATTGCGACTCGGGCGGCAGATAGCGGTCGAGCGACGAATCGACCCGCACTCTCAATTCGTCGAGGGTTGGTTCCAACGAACGCTCCAAAGGACTCAGCGGGAGGGTTCGGCTTTCGCCGTCCGGTCGAGGACGCGACGGGCGTCCTGAGACAACACCTCGATTTTCGCCTCTGCCTCTTCCAGGCGCTCCTGGCAGAAGCGGGCGCGGGAGATTCCCTCTTCGTACAGCTTCAACGAGTCCTCGAGCGAGAGGTCGCCTTTCTCGAGCGAGCCCACGATGGTCTCGAGCCTCGAGAGGGCGGTCTCGAACGACTCCCTGTTTTGTTCGGTTGCGGCCACGTTCGTCATGCCTCCTCTTCCAGGTCCGTCACGGTGGCCAGAAGCCGTCCCTCGGACAGCCGAATCACCACGGGATCACCGATCTTCACGTGATGCGCCCTCATCAGAATACGCCCCTCAGGCGTGGTGGCGAGAGCGTAGCCACGGCTCAAAACCGCCAGTGGCGAGAGGGCGTCGAGCTTCGCCACTTCCCCGTTGAAGCGAGCCCGTCGCTCGTCCACCGCGGGCCGGATGCCGCGCACGAGTCGCTGAAGATCGTCACGGAAGCGGCGGGAAATGGAGGCGAGGCGGGCGTCCGCGTCGCGCAGGGCCTTCGACTCAAAAGCACGGACGGCGCGCGCGCGTTTCTGGTCGAGATGGGACGCCACCCTGGCCCTCATCGACATCACCGCGCGATCGACTCGCGCACGAGCGCGCGCGAAAGTCTCCTTGGGAGCCTGAGCTTCACAACGCGTGAGGAGGTCGCGAAAGTGGAACCGCCTTTCGGCATGGCGGCGATCCGAGGCCACGCGCGCCCTGACGAAGGTCGCCTCGAACCGGCCGCGCAATCTCTCGAGACGGGTCCGCTCGCGCTCGATCACTCGATGGCCCGAGACCGCATCCAGACGAAGCCGCCAGTTCTCGCGGTTCAACCCGATGGCGCGGCCAAGGGCCAGGGTCGCGGTGGCCGTGCGCTCGAAGGCTCGGCGCTGGATATCCACCACCATCCCCGCGGCCACCGACGGCGTGGCCGCCCGGACATCCGCCACGAAGTCCGACACGGTGAAATCGGTTTCGTGGCCCACCGCCGAGATCACCGGCGCTTTGCAGGCCACGATCGCGCGCGCCACCGTCTCCTCGTTAAAGGACCACAGATCCTCGATGCTGCCGCCGCCGCGGGCCACGATGATCACGTCCACGTCGTCCCGCTCGCCCAGAAGCCGGATGGCGGCGGCGATCTCACCGGCCGCACCCTCACCCTGGACCCGGGTGGGCGAGAGCAGCACGCGCACGCGCGCGCCGCCGCGGGAGAGCGTCTGCTCGATATCCTGACGCACGGCCCCGGTGGGCGAAGTGACCATGCCGACGGTGCGCACGAGGGTCGGCAGAGCGCGCTTCCTTTCGGTCGCGAAAAGGCCTTCCGCCTGGAGCCGCGCTTTCAGCGCCTCGAGCGCACGCTGCAGGTCTCCCAGTCCGACGAGGTCCAGCGTATCGATGTGGAGGGCGTACCGGCCCTGCGGTGCGTAAACCCGGACGGCTCCGGTCGCGACCACCCGCAACCCCAACTTCGGCTTGACCGCGAGCGAATCCCGGTTGTCCGCCCACACCAGGGCCTCGAGCGTGGAGCCCGCATCCTTGAGGGTGAAGTAGGTATGCCCGTTGGCGGCCAGGTTGACCTTGGAGATTTCACCCATGACGCAGACCGCGGAGAAGCCAAGGGCGAGCGATCGGCCGATTCGATCCGTGAGCTCCGTGATCGAGATGGGTGTGATCCGGGGCTCTGGGCGGGGAGAGGGTGTGAGCCTGGCCGGCGCTTCGTCGGGCTGGGTCTGCGCGAACCCTGCGACCGGAAGAAGCACAGGGGCGGCGGCCTCGAAGAGAGTGGACTGCAGGCGTTCGCGAAGCGGCTTTTCGAGGCCGGCTCGCTTCGGCGGAGGAGGCGGACGCCTGATGGTCATGTTCCCGTAGCGAAGGGGTGGCTAAAGAGAGAGGACTTCGGTTTCGCTCAGGAACATGCGGTCAATGCTGGCGGCGCGGCCGGTGTCTTCGTCGACCGACACCACCACGGCGGCAAAACGCGGGTCGCCCTTCGCGGTCTCGAACTTGGCGGGCAGTCCGTCCACGAATCGCTTGATGACGATGTCCTTTTCAACGCCGATCACCGAGTCGTAGGGACCGGTCATGCCGATGTCGGTGCAGTAGGCGGTTCCCTTGGGAAGGATCCGATGGTCGCAGGTGGGGACGTGAGTGTGGGTACCCACCACCACCGAGGCCAGGCCGTCCATGAAAAAGCCCATCGCGGTTTTTTCAGAAGTGGTCTCCGCGTGCATGTCGACCAGGATGACCGGAGTCTCCCGACGCAGTTCCTCGGCGAGTCTTTTTCCGATGGTGAAAGGATCGTCGATGGCGCCGTTCATGAAGACGCGACCCGAGAGGTTGAGGGTTGCGACTTTCACACCGGTGCGGCTTTTGCCCACGTGGGCCCCCTTCCCAGGCTGTCCCACCGGGTAGTTCGCCGGCCGGAGCAACTGCGGGAAGACATCGATGATGGGCATGATCTCGCGCTTGTCCCAGATGTGATTGCCCGAGGTCAGGCAGTTGACTCCGAGGTTCAACAATTCCTCGGCCAGTTCCCGCGTCACCCCATTGCCGCCGGCGAGATTCTCGGCATTGGCGATGCAGTAGTCGATGGCGCGCTTGCGCAGGATCTTCGGAAGAGCCTGCTTGAGGATGGCGCGGCCTGGAGAGCCGACGATGTCGCCGATGAGGAGGATGTTGATCATTTGGAGGAGGGGGGACGGGAAGGCTCACCTTGCTCTCATCCCAAGAAACCGGGCAACATGGGGCCCAACGTAATTCTCGGAAGAGGAAGACTCAGCGTAGGTTACATGTTCCAGCAGATCATTCAGGATATTTTGGCCGTGGCCGAGGCCGGGCCACGCGCGGAAGACGTGTTGGAGAGTCTGGGGGCTCGGATCCGGGCGGCCGAGCGCTTCGAATGCGCAGAGATCGTGGCCCGTACCGAACAGGGCCTCTCGATCTTCGTCATCGCCCCGGGCCTCGGCGATCTGGGTGCTCGCGCGCTTCAAGCCATCGAAGCCCTGGGCGACGAAAAGACGCTTCGGATCGACCACGCGCCCGAACTCCGCGATCGGGGCCTCGCCGCCCCTGGCCTGACCTCGCTTCTCATCCTTCGCCTGGACGCGCCGGGGTCAACCTCCGCCGCGATCGTGCTCGGACACTCGCGCGCCTGGTCGTTCGCGGCCGCCCCGCTTTGGGGCCTTCGCACTTTGACGAGTGTGGCCCTGCGACTGATCCTGCGAAGTCCACTCCCGCCTCCCGTTCGTTCCCCGGGCCCCGCTCCCGACCCCGAATTGGCACGCCTGCGGGGGCAAGTCGAAATCCTTGAGGAGGAGATCGTGAAGCTCCGCTCAGAGCGGGCTTCTAAACGGCGTTCCGGCAAACCACAATAATCGTCCGGTCGTCGGTGGCCTTCAGACCCTCCGCGAACTCGTCGGCCTTCTTGAGCAGGTGCTGCTTCATCGTGTTTGCCGATTCGCCCTGAACCCCCAGAACGAAACGCGTGAGGCCGTCCTCACCCAGTTCTTCGCCCTTACGGTTCCAGGTCTCCGAAAAGCCGTCGGTGAAGACCACCAGGCGATCTCCCGGCTGAATGCGGGTCGTGCCTGAGTCGTAAATCGCGTCTTCGAAAAGGCCGAGGACCATCCCGCCCGTCTCCAGACGTTCCACTTCTCCCGCAGTGCTGGACAGGATGGGGGCATTGTGGCCGGCGTTGACGTAGTCGAGCTGGCCGGTTTCAAGATCCAGACGGCCCAGGAAGAACGTGACGTACTTGTTGGCCGGAATATTCTGGGTCACGGAATTGTTCATCTCGACCACGGCCTGCTTGATGTCGTCGTCGAGCCAGTGATCGCGCACCGCGGCACGGAGAATGGTCATGATCAAGGCCGCCCCCGTGCCTTTGCCCGATACGTCGCCCATCACGAAGGTGAGGCGGTCGCGGGTGACGTGGAAGTCGAAATAGTCGCCGCCCACCGCGCGGCAGGGTTCGGTGCCCGCGGAGACGTCGTAACCGTCTATGGAGGGCGAGCCCTTCGGAAGCATGCTGCGCTGAATCTCGGCCGCGAGGCGCATGTCTTCTTCGAGGCGGCGCTTTTCGAGACTTTCCTCGAGCAGGCGGGCGTTCTCGATTTTGGCCGCGGCGACACTCGCAAGAGCGGTGACGAGTTCCAGGTCTTCCTCGGCGAAGCTGTGGGTGCGTTCTCGTGAATCGAGGTACACCACGCCGATGACCGACTCCTTCCCTCCATCCGAGTGCCACAGGGGTGCGCACATGGCCGAGCGAATGCCCGTGGTGACGATGCTCTGTTCGGCCTTCAGTACGGCGTCCTCGAGGACGTTCGGAAGGAGGATCGAGACCTGTTCCTTCAGCACCCGGCGGGAAATCGACTGGCTGACCCGCACGATGGGCTCGCCACGCCGGGTCTTCGAGGCTTTGACCTCGGCGAACGGCCCGGCCGGGCCGACTTCAAAGAGGGCTATGGCCCCGCGCTCGGCGGTTACCGCGGCGAAGAGAATGTCGAGAATCTGTTCGAAGGTCTCGGAGATCGGCTTGTGGGCCAGCAACGCGGCGGCCGCGCCCGAGAGAACGGTCAGCACGCGGTTCTTCCGCGCCAGGTCTTCGGGGTTGCTGGGGACCTTGAGAACGCCCTCTTGCATCGAGCGCGCCGAAAAGACCTTCGTGCCCACGACCTGAATGTCGTCCTCGGTCTGCTCATCCGGAAGGCTCGATTGCACGGTGATCGTGTGATCACCGAGCTTGATCTGGTCGCCCTTGCGCAGAGGTGTCGGGCCCTGGATGCGCATGCCGTTCACCAGCGTGCCGTTCTTGCTGCCGAGATCGGCCACGGTCAGCCCGCCTCGGTCGAACAGGATCTCCGCGTGCATGCGCGAGAGCCACTGGTCGGGTATGAAGATGTCGGCTTCGCGCGAGCGGCCCAATGTGGTGCGCGGGCGCTCGACCTTGATGCGGCGTTCCCCATCCAGTGATTTCAGGAACAGTTCGGGTGTTGCAGGCATGACGCGTCGGCATTCTAGGAGTCTGCACGGCAGAAGGCGAAGACTCCAGGCTCCCCAGGGGCGGCTTCGACGAGCGACCACTAGAATCCCTGCTCTTTGGAATGATGCCACCCCCTTCGCCCACCCGACGCAGTGCGCTGATGGCCGCGGCCTTCCTGATGGCCACCTCGGCCATCGGTCCAGGCTTCCTGACTCAGACCGCGGTCTTCACCAACATACACGGGGCCGACATGGCCTTCGCGATTCTGGCCTCGGTCCTGATCGACATCGGCGTGCAGTGGAACGTCTGGAGGGTGATCGGGGTGACCGGCCTCACCGGGCCGGTCATCGCCGAGGCCATTCACCCTTTTCTGGGCGGGGCCTTGCGGGTCCTGGTGGTGTTCGGCGGGTTCGTGTTCAACGTGGGCAATCTGGCCGGATGCGCCCTCGGCCTCGCGATCTTCGGAGTGCCGCTCGCGGTGGGGGCTTCCCTCTCGGCGGCCCTGGCCCTGGTGCTTCTTGCGCGGCCCGGGGCCATGCGGCCGGTCGACCTTTTCGTGCAGGCCCTTGGCTTCCTGATGCTGGCTCTCACCGCCTCCATCATGATCCTGTCCCGCCCGGACTACCTGCTGGCCGCACAGCGCTCGGTGATGCCGGAGGTCTTCCCTACCGGCTCAATTCTGACTCTGGTGGGCGGCACGGTTGGCGGCTACATCACCTTCTCCGGCGCTCATCGGCTGCTCGCCTCGGGACTCAAAGGAGAAGAGGCGATCCACGACTTCGACCGCGCGGCCGTCCGCGGGATCCTCGTAACCGCTCTCATGCGGGTCATTTTGTTCCTGGCCATCCTGGGTGTGCTGCAAGGATCGAGCGCGCCGCTTGACCCTGCCAATCCCGCGGGGGCGGCCTTCCGGCTGGGCGGGGGCGTCCTCGGAGAGAAGTTCTTCGGCCTCGTGTTGTGGAGCGCCGCCATCACCTCGGTGGTGGGCTGCAGCTACACCTCGCTGTCCTTTGTACGAGGGGCCGAGGCCGGAGCGGCCCGGACGACCGGACTTTTGTTCTTCATCCTCGCGGCCCTCGCCATCTTTGTGAGCGTGGGGCGGCCGGCTCAACTTCTGGTCTGGGCCGGCGGGCTGAACGGCCTCGTTCTACCCCTGAGTCTGGGGGTCATCCTCGTAGCCTCCCGTCGCGTGGCCATTGTGGGTGCCTATCGCCATCCCGCCTACCTGAGCGTCGTGGGAGGCCTCGCCTGGCTCGCCAGTGCCGCCATCGCCGTCTTCGGCCTTCAGGACCTTCTAAAACGCCTCTAGCCTCGAAACGCAGGGGGCGCCCCTTCACCTCGTCGTCTGTCGCAATGTGGCGGAAGGCAAACCGAATGCAGGGGCAGGCCTCGTGCCTGCCCTTTCCGAACCGGAGCGCCGCATCCTTCGCGATGACCTGTCGACTCCAGATGCGCGTAGCCGAAGTTCGCAGGGCGGCCACAAGGCCCGCGGCACCCCAACAGCAGACGAGTTCAGGGTGGCCGCCCCTACGATTAGCGAGAACGGCGTTTCTTCGACGCGGTGTACCCTGGGCGCACACGGACCGTCACCTCGGGCCGGTTCACCACCCGAACTTCGATCTTCCGATAGGTGTTGTCAGCGGGGCGCGTCGGCGAGTAGGCCACCAGGTAGTTGTTTTTCAGGTCCTTGGAAATCGCCTCGAACACCTTGATTAGTTCTGCGACCTTCCCCGGAAAGAAGTAGAGGCCTCCGGTGTCTTCCGCGAGATTCTTGAGAAAGCCCTTGGGGGTGTCGAAACCCTGGATGCCTACGGCGTATATCGACACTTCAAGGGACCTCGCCATGGCGGTCACCTGACTCTTGCTGGCGCTGCTGGCGCCGTTGTCGTCGCCGTCCGAGAGGAGCACCAGGGCCTTGCGGCCCGGCCGGTCCCTCAAACGGTCGAGGCTGTATAGAACCGCGTCATACAAAGCAGTGCCGCCCCACACCTGGAGGCCGTTGATGAATGAGTCCAGGCGGTCGGTATCCTCGGTGAACTCGGAACTCGACTTGACGCTCTCGTTGAACTGAACCACCAGGGCCTGGTCGGTGGGTTCCAGTTTGCCGGTGAAATAGATCGCCGACTCCTTGAGAAAATCGACGCTTGGCTGCATGCTGCCCGAGGTATCGAGGGTGAGAGCCAGGGACAGCGGGATCTTGTCGTCGCCCGTGCTGCTCGCGAGGTAAGTGACCTCCTGGAGCACGCCGTTCTCGTAGATCTGGATGTCTTCCTTCTTGAGGCCGGCCACGAACCGGCCGCCCTTGTCGAAGACCATGACCGGCACCGACACGATCTCGACCTCGGCCCCAATGATGAGGGGTGGGCGAGGATCTTGCGGCCGCACCCCACCCGAACCCGAAGAGACAGTGGCGAGGGCCAGAAGCACTCCGACCGCGGTGACATTGGCCGGCCTCACGCGGTGACCGCCGGCAAGCTTCTGGAAGCCCGGTTCTTCATCCGTTTGCGGAAGAACCGCCCGGTGACGAGCGCCAAAAGCAGGAACCCGGCCGCGACCACGAGCGGAGTGAGAATCGCGAGGGCCACGAGGCCAAAGGCCAGAATGTCCTCGAGTACGGAAAGAACGGGCGACGCAAGGCCCGCAGTGAGCGGAGACAAGACGCCCCGCATCGTGGCCTTGGCGGTGTGCGGCACCAGGGAGGCGGGAGCGCCCACCATGACGCCCAAGGCCAGGGCCACGATGGGATCGTCGACGGTCCACAGGACCGAGGCCGCAAGCAGCATCCCGGCCAGCGGCTTCAGCACGGTCGAGAGGGCATCGAGCGCATGATCGACCACGGGGATTTTGTCGGCGATCACCTCAAGGAGGGTGGCGAGGACGAAGACGGTGAGCGCGGTGTTTGAGCCGAGGAACTGGAACGAATCACCAAGCGGCAAAACCCCGAACCTCACGGAGAGGCCCACCGCAAAAAGTGGGAGCCACGCACGCAGACCGGCGCAGGCCGCGAGGGCGATGCCAAGGGCGATCGACTGCAGCAGGTCGACGGAAAGGGCCGGGAGTTCGAGGGAAGAAAGGCGTGTGGACCAGTCAGTGTTTCGCAGCGTGCCTACGAACCCGGCGAGACCGGCCTGCAGGGAAGAGAAAAAGTCGGACATGACCCTCGCACACTAGGGACGAGTGTCCTCTCGTGTCAAGCGCCACGCTGGGTGTCTCGCCCTTCGGATGCTGGTCGAGCAGTGTCAAGCGCCACGCTGGGTTGTGGCCGCTGGGGGGCCTCCCCCGATCACGCCCCTTCGGCCTCTCGTCATTGCGAGGAGCCAGTCCGTTTCCCATGCGACGAAGCAACCCCATGTTCCCAACAATCGCCCGAGAGCTATTTCTTCGGGGGGTTGCGGGCTTCTTCCTTGTTGTAGGAATGGACGAAGGGAATGTCGCGCATGGTCAACACGCCGGGGCGCGCGGCCATGACCTTGGGGATGGCGTTCACCGAAATCGCGGCGGTCGCGATGTCGCCCGCGATGCCGCCCTTGACCGTCATGTCCATGGAAGGCGAACCGTCGATGACCACGTGGTCCCGAGGTGAATCGGCGCCGACGTACATATGAAGGTCGAGACTCACGACGAGGCCGGTCTTCGAATAACCTTTCGCGGTCTGCTTGATTCCGGCGGCGGTGCCGGCCGCGATGCGCAGATAGTCGGTGTGGAGGTCGCGAGGGGCGATCGCGGGCTCGAGCGTCTCCTCGACCCGTTCGAGCTGGAGGCCGAGGGAGTCCGCGATCATATGGACCGATTCGGGCAGGCCCACATGCCGCACCGTGCCCTCGGCCTTCGCCCGGCTGAACTGAGCCAGGGAAAGACCGGCGCCCACCTTGCGCTGCAGGGGCAGACGCCGGGTTCCGGCATCGACCACGCGCGTCACCGAGACCCGCGACACACTTTCGCAAGGTGCGGTCAGAGTGAGGGCCAGAGCGTCCATGGCGAAGCCCGGATTGACCCCGGTGCCAAGCACCGAGACCTTCATCTTCCTGGCCAGAACGTCGAGATCCTTGAAGAGCTTGGCATTCGCGGGAACGGGATAGGCAAACTCCTCGCAGGTGGTGACTACGTTGACCCCGCGACCAATCAGGGCCTCGATGGTCGACTTCACCACTTTGGCCGACGAGGTGGTGGAAACCACCGCCACGTCCGCTTTGAGACTCTTGATGAACTTGACCGGATCGCCGGAGACCTTGATCTTGAGCTTCTTGTTGAGCCCGAGGACGTCGCCCAGGTCTTTGTTCGCCTTCTCTGGAGCGAGGTCGCAGGCCCCCACAATCTTGAGGCCTTCCTTCGCCAGGACCATCTTCGCGATGCCGACTCCGATGGGGCCGAGGCCAATGTGAACGATCTTCAGATCACGGGACATGCAGGTCTTATCTCCAGAAGGAAGGGGCAGGCGAAACCGCGCGTTGACGGTTGGCACCTGGGGGGGGGCCGGCCGCAGAAGGGTAGGAAGGTCTGGTTCAGCGCTCGATGGCGATGGTAGCGAACTCGCCGTCCGGCACGGCGGCCACGATGACAGTGCTGGCCACGGGAAGGAAGGCCGTGTGGTTCTTCCCGTTCAGGGACAGGCGAACCTCGTAGAAGCCCTCATCGGCGATGCGCACGAGTTTGCCCTTGGCGCTTTTCGCCTTGATGATCTCGGCCATCGCGTCGTTCGCGATGAAAATCGCGGCTTCACTTTCGATCATTTGCCTGGTCCTCCCGGAAGGGTTTGAAGAGCGCGTCTAAGAATATCGAGGCCCTGATCAGCCTCAGAGCGAGTGAGGGTAAGGGGCGGCCGGAATCGGATGGAACGTGAGCCGCACGGCAGGGCGATCATTCCGATTTCGAAACAGCGGTCGAGAAGAGCGCGCCTTTGATCGGGGTCGGTATCGAACGCGATCATCAGGCCGCGACCGCGGACGTTGCCAACGAGGGAAGGAAAGTCTCCGGCCAGAGACCGAAGGCCCCCAAGAAGGTGTTCTCCCACGTCACGCGCGTTCTCGACCAGCCGGTCTTCCTCGATGATCTCGAGGAAGCGCTGGAACCGCACCATGTCGGTGAGATTGCCGCCCCAGGTGGAGTTGATTCGCGAACGGCTGACGAACACGTTGTCGGGTTCGCGATCGACTTTGGGACCGACCAGACATCCGCAGGTCTGGGTCTTCTTGCCGAAGGCCAGAGCGTCGGGCTGCACACCGTAGTGTTCATGGGCCCAGAACCGGCCGGTGAGGGCGACCCCCGTCTGCACCTCGTCGACGATGAAGAAGCAGTTCATCGAATCGGCCGTCGCTTTCAGGGCCTGGATGAACTCCGGGCGGAAATGATTGTCGCCACCCTCGCCCTGGATGGGTTCGATGATGATCCCCGCGATGTCGTCCCCGTGATCCTCGAAGGCCTTCCCCAGCTGATCCAGGGACGCCTGCTCGAGGGCCACCACATCCCGCGTGGCCTCGGGGGTTTCAGGAAAGCGGAGTTTGGGATTCCCTATCCGCGGCCACGGAAACTTCGGGAACAGGTCGGTCTTCGCGGGATCGGTATTGGTCAGAGAGAGGCAGTAGCCGGACCGCCCGTGGAACGCCTCTTTGAAGTGCACGATCTGCTGCCCGCGCTCTTTCGAACGATCGCCTCCCGCGCGCCAGTTCTGCCGGACCTTGTAGTCCATCGCCACCTTGAGGGTGTTTTCGACGGCCAGGGTGCCGCCCTCGATGAAGAAGGCGTGAGGCAGGTAGGAGGGCATGGCCACGCGGGCGAAGGTTTCGAGGAAGCTCGCATACTCGACGGTGTAGGCGTCGGAAAGCGAGGGCTTGACCTGGGCGACCTTGAGAAGGCGGGCCCTGAATTCGGGATCGTTCGTCTTCGGGTGGTTGTATCCGATCGGTGACGACGCGATGAACGTCATGAAGTCCAGGAGGTCCCGGCCGCTGCGGGAGTCGTGCAGATAAGCCCCGTGGCTCTTCTCAAGGTCAAACACCAAGTCGAAGGCGTCCACGAGCACATGGCGTCCCACAACCTGATGAACGTCTTGCGGAGGGATCTCTAGGAGGGTCGGGTGGGCCGTCGTGTTGCTCGTCGTGTTGCTCATTGGGGAAGGCGGCAGCGGACTTGGAAGGGTCGGTTGGCTATGCGCAGCGGATGACAAAACGTGCGAGGAAAAAGATCCCCGTGACGTACCGCGGACGTTGCGGACGTTGCCAAAGTGCGGGGAGTTTACCACGGCGACACCGGCAGGGCGGCCGTGAGGGTCGTAAACGCATATTATTTATGTGTTTACGACGTTGGCCTCGGGCTCGAGTTCGAGGGGACCGGTACGTTCAACCGGTCAGCGCTTGGGGGACCGCTCTTTATCCTGGCTGCGCGCCAACAGGTGGCGAAGCCGCAGATCGACTTCGGCTTCGAAGACCCGGTATTTCGCTTGCTGCAAAGGGGTCAGTTCCAGATCAAGCGTGTCGAGGTTCTTCAAGGTTCCGGCCCGCTCGTCGGCCGACGCCGCCTTCAGGTCTTTGAGCAGGTCGGTCACTGAGCTTTCGGTGGCCGAGCCCGATTGCAGCGTCTTCCGTAGCTGCCGAAGGGCCTGCATGCGACGCCTGGCGAAGTCGCGCCGGTCGCTTTGCACCTTACTGACCAGAGGCAGGATGCGCGCGAACTGATCGTTGGTGAGACCCAGGCTTTCCTGAAGATTGCTGATGAAATAGGCGTCAACCAGGCGGAAGGTTTCGTCCCGAAGTTCGGGGGTGTGGGCCACAGGCGCGTCGTCCCGGTCTCTGCGTTCGGTACGCGCTCTCTGCGGCCGCGGCGAGGGGGATGGCTGGGTCGAGGGGGCTTGAGCGGCCGTGCTCTGACCCTCGGCAGTCTGCGTCCTTTGGGACGCGCCCTGAACGGGTGACAAACCCAGGAAAAGGAGGGCAGAGGCGGCGAGCAGGATGCCGCGGCCCGACCTGAGTTTCTCGATCAAAGGCAAAGGGACACTCACAGGGGGCTCGCCCCGGTCATAGGTACGCGGGCCCCGTTCATCGCCACCGAAGTGAGCAAACCTTCTTCCTCGTGGGAACTGAGACCGGCGAGGCACGCGGCGCGGCAACGGGCGATCGCCAGTTCGTCCTCGGTCGGGGTCCATTCGGCGAGGACAGCGAGGCCTTCGTCGTCCGCCAGATCGGGCAACGGGGTCCAGGCCGGGAGCCGGTCATACGCCCCGGTTTCAACCAGAGCGAGCTGTGCTGCATCGGGAGCCTCTGGTCTCGAAAGAGGACTCCAGATGCCGAACGCCACCAGAAGGATGAGGGCCGCGCCCAAGGCTGGACGGAGGATGGAGAAACGCAGGAAGAACGAGGGCGAATAAGCCTTCTCTCGCGCCACGGCCTCACGGATGCGACGGCGCAGAAGCAGGTCGTCCCACTCGGTGGTGGCACAGGCGGAGGCATCCGCCGCTTTCAAGTCCGTGAGAAAGGCACTCAGCGATGTCGCTTCGGCGGCGCAGGACGGGCAGGAGGCCCACTCAGCCTTCGTTTTGTTTTCGGCCGCCTGGTTTTCGGAAGGTTCGGCGGCTTGCCGCTCGAAGATCTCTTCGGCGGTGAGGTGACGATGGTCGTTCATGATTGTGAAACATCCTTTCCCGGATCCGGTCCCGGCTCGGCTTCTCGCCCAGTGGGGCGCTTTGTGGGGCGCCCTACGCGAGAGGCGAGGTGTTTGCGAAGATTCCGGATGGCGAAAAAGAGATTCGCCTTCACTGTACCTACATTGGACCCAAGAATCTCCGCCACTTCGGCGTGGGTCCGTTCCTCGAGCACTTTCATGACGACGGTCAGACGCTGTTTCTCGGGCAGGATGTCGAGAGCCTCGCGTACGGTGCGGGCGCTCATGCTGGCGTCGACCAGTTCGTCGGGGCCCGGGCCTTCCGCCACGATGTCGTAGTCCTCGTCCCATTCCTCAGTCCGGTTTTTGCGCGCCGACTTGAAAGTGAGGCAGGCGTTCACCGCGATCCGGTAGAGCCAGGTGGAAAAGGCGCTGGTGCCGCGAAACTTCGCGAGCGACCGATAGGCCTTCACGAAGACCTCCTGGGTCAGATCAGCGGCGTCTTCAGCGTTGCCGGTAAAGCGGAAACAAACCCTTTGGATCGACTTCTGATGGCGGACCACCAGAACGTCGAAAGCCGAGGAGTCGCCGGCGAGGCAGGCTTCAATCGCCGCGCGCTCTTCAAGGCGGACCGCATCCCGGGCGGCCGCGTTCGAGTCGATGAACGGGCCTCCCATCAGCAATCCCTGGCGCGCGGTGTCGAGCTGGACAAGCATTGGGGATTCTCTCAGCAGTTTCGCGGCGGCGCGGGCTTCGTCGTTCGAGCAGGCACCCTGACTAGCGGGTGACCGCTCCGCCGTCACTGGCTTTCGGATCGAGATCGAGATCGAGGTCAAAGTCCGGATTCTGATCGGCGTTGCCTCCGCGACCCGGCCTTCCCCGCATCTTCATCCTCTGCTGCATTCGTCCCCGCATTCCCTGCATCGTGCGCTGACGTCCGCCCGTAGCTCTCATTTCAGAGATCTTCTTCTGCTGTTCGGGAGTGAAAATCCGCTTCATCGCGAGTGCCGTGTCGACACCCAGTTTCGTCAAGGCTCCCTGGGCGGCCTGAAGTTCTGCGAGTTTCGCGGCGACTGCCTTTTCGTCCACTTTGTCGGCGCGCATCAGCGACTGAAGATCCATGCGAGCGATCTTGAGATCTGTGGACTTCCTCAAACGATCCCGGCGAGCGGTCTCGCGGGCCTTTCGGAGGTCGGCCTTCTGGACGTCGGTAAGCCCGAGGTTGGCAAGCGCCATGCCTTGACCGCGCATCGGAGCCCCTTCCGGGCCTTGCTGCATGTGCCCGGGTCGCATCTGGCCGGGACGGCCGGGGTTGGGCCGGTTGTTCTCGCGCTGGTTATTCTGGGGGGGGTTATTCTCGGGCTGCGCGCTCACGAGGCCCGGAGCCACGAGAAGAACGCCAGCGAGCGACGACAGCAAAAGCGGGTTTTTCATTGATTTATAGCCTCCTTGGGCGTGGAAGGATCGTTCCCCGTCGAACAGTAAGACTGGTAGAGCCCCCGCGGGGTTTAGTCGGGCATACGAATTGCACGTTTCGTGGGATAGTCTCGCCTGGCGGGATCTACGTCACAGGGAGGCTCCAATGATTCACCGAATTCGGACACTCATCGCGGGCTTTTGCGCCGTTGTCCTCTGGACCGTCACTGCCAGCGCAGATGTGATTCATCTCAAGAAAGGCGGCCGGCTCGAAGGCATCCTCGTAAGCGAGACCTCAACCGGCCTGACCATGGATGTGGGCATGGGGAGGGTCAGTGTTCCCCGCTCCAGCGTGGCCCGGATCGAGAGGAAAGGAAGCGCCCTCGCCGAATATCGGAACCGGCTCGCCGCCCTCGCCCCGGACGACGTCCGCGCTCAGGCCGATCTCGCGCGCTTCGCGGCCGACCACGGCCTGCGATCCGAGTCGCGCCTGATGTGGGTGCGGGTGGTCTCGCTCGACCCGCGGCACGTCGAAGGGCATCTGGCCCTGGGGCACGTTCTCGTGAATGGCCAATACGTCGATGAAGATGAGGCGCAGCGATCGCAGGGTCTGGTGCGCTTCGAGGGTCGCTGGATCACGCCCGCCGAACAGAACTGGCTCCTCCGCGAGCGCGACCGTCGGACTACGGACGACCGCCGCGTGGAAGAAGCGCGCCGATCCGCGCGTGAAGCCGAAGAC
>CAZFQH010000037.1:0-16017 GCA_964520805.1 uncultured Acidobacteriota bacterium
CATGGCACAGGCGGAAGCGGCGGCCGATGATGAAGCAGTTGCGGAAGAGTTTCTTGACCTGCTGCGGCGAAGCGTCGGTGCCGATGTCGAAATCCTTGGGCTTGCGGCCAAGCAGCAGGTCGCGCACACCCCCCCCCACGAGAAAGGCCTTGAAACCGGAACTGCGCAACCGGTAGAGCACGCGCAGCGGATCGGGATCAATCTGCTTGCGGGAGAGGCTGTGCTGCGAGCGGGCGAGGATCCTCGGGGGCATTGAGATGGGCGGGCGCTCTTTCAAGGCAACAGGTCTAAATCGAGTTTAGGCGAGAACTTCCCCGCGAATCCGGCGATTATATGCCCCGCTCGGGGAACCCCGCGGGGCTAGTTTGGTTTCTCGCGCTATTCTTTGAAACTCCCGGGGCGAGGTGGTGCCTGTCGGCTTGATCGTGGGGACTTAATCACCCCCGGCGCGAAGTCCTCCCGCTGCCCTGGCTTCGGCTTTTCGGCGCGGGCTTCTTTTTGGGCAGGGTCGGTCACATGGGATCAGAATCCTGTCAAGCGCGGGCCGTTCCCAACTAGCCCACTACCGGCGGCCGACCTGTTTCAATGGAGCCGCGCTTGTGGCCCGAAGGCCAGGTGCGCCTTGCCTGAACGCTCAGGGAGGCAAGGCGTGAGATGAGGAACAACCCCCTAGTTGTGCTTAGTTCTGATCGGAACGAGCGCGACGAAGGCTGTACGTTCCGGATCAGAGGCAGCGGGTAGCCCTGGAACCCCTACTCGACGCGCGTGAAACGCGCCCGGCCGGCTCGACGCACCACCGTGAATCGCGAGTGGGCCGGGAAGAGGCCCTCTTCGCGAAATGGGGGCATCGGTCGGGTTTCATCGACCACCGCCTCGGCCCGCTCCGGGTCGGATCCGTCGTCGAGACGCTTCAGCGCGCCGATGAAGATCAGTTCGCGAAACTTCAGATCCGGCAGGTCGAGGACGCCGCCGTCGTGCTTCTTCACGTCCTCGAACACGCCGCTCACCCCTTGTACCCGGCGTCGCGCGCCGCCCGTTCCATGCAGTAGCCGACAAAACGCATCCAGCGCGCATCCGCCACCGACAGGTCGAGGCTGGTCAGGAAGCCGCGGAAAAGGCGGCTGTACCTTTCCTTCTCTTTGCGGATGGCGCCCACCGCGCGCAGGCCGATTTCCATCTCTTCCGCGAGCTTGTGACGCTCGTTGAAGGTGAGCAGGTGACCGGGCCGGGGCTGGGGCTCCAACCGGAAACACTCGTACGCAGTGATGCCCACGGCGTGCGAAAGGTTGTACGAAGGCTGATTCGGATGCGACGGGATGGTGGCCCTCCTTCCGCAAAGCGCCATCTCCTCGAACGTGAGGCCGCTCTGTTCGGGGCCAAAAACCAGGCAGACCGAAGCGTCCACGGGTGCGGTGCCAAGCTGCCTGACGCCTTCGCGGACATCGAGAACCACGACCTTGTCATCGCGCCCCGACAGGGCCAGCGCCATGGTCGAGCCGCGAAGCGCCTCCTCGAGCGTCTTGAACACCTTCGCGTTCTCGAGGATTTCCTGGGATGCCCACCCGGTGCGCCAGGTTTCGATGGTCCGCCAGTCGGAGGGATCGACGAGGCGCAGATCGGACAGGCCCGTGTTCTTCATGACCCGGGCGACAGAACCGATATTGGCGCCATTCTCAGGACGCACGAGTACCACCGCCGGTCGAATCATGGAACCCTCAACTCTAATGTAGCGCCTCGCCGTCACGGAGGGCGGGTGAGAGAACTAGCGCCTCTTCAGGCAGACTTAAGATTCGCCTCCGACACTGGGCGGCGCAAAGCCATGACCCGCATTCTCCTGATTGAAGACGACAAGAACCTGGGCGGCGAGATCGTCGCCCACTTGAAGCGCGACGGATTCGAAGTGACCTGGCTTCAGGATGGCCTCACCGCACTCGATGCCGACCCTGAGCAGCACGACCTCGTGGTGCTCGATCTCATGCTTCCCGGCGCTCATGGTCTCGACATCCTGAAGATTTATCGGGAGACCGCGGAAACCCCGGTGCTGGTCCTGTCTGCTCGCAACGAGACTTCCACGAAGGTGCGGGCGCTGGCCCTGGGCGCCGACGACTACGTCACGAAGCCCTTTTGGCCAGAGGAGCTGCTGGCCCGCATCCAGGCGCGGCTGCGAAGGCCTCTGCTGCATACGACGGACGTCATCGAAACCGGCGCCCTGCGCATCGACCTGAACGCGCGGTTGGTGGAAAACGCCGGGCAGAGGGTGGACCTGACGAAGATCGAATTCGACCTGCTCGCCGCCCTTGCTCAGCGCATTGGATCGGCGATCACCCGCCAGGCTCTGGTCGATCGAGTCCTCGATCCCGACCGCGAGGGAACGTCGCGCACACTCGATGTGCACTTCTCCCGAGTTCGCAAAAAGCTTGGATCGGAGGGAGCGCGGATCGCCACCGTCTGGGGAGTCGGATACCGGCTTCTCCCGTCTTGAGCCTGCCCATGAAAGAGGCGAAGAGCGGGCTCAACTCACTTCGCACGCGGCTCCTCTTTGCTATGGCGGGCTCCGGCCTGGCCATACTCCTCGGCAGCTTGGTGGCCCGCGAGGTCGCGGTCCGCTACGCGAGCGAAGCTTCGGTGCGTGGTTCGATCGAAGGGCGTCTCAGCACTCTGGATCGCGAGACCTGCGAAGCGGGCGAAGACATGATGAGACGTGAACTTCGACCACGACCGGGCGGACCGGGCGATCGCGGCAACCTTGAGGGACCAGAGGGGCCCGAGGGAGGATCCCCGGGGAGCAATCAAACGGGGTTCCGTCCGCGTCCCCGCGCCGACGATGGTTTCGAAAGGGCGGGGCCGCCTCCAGGAGGCGGCGGCGGGCGGATGATGCGCGATCGTGGTCCCTTCCCGGGTCGTCCCGGAGGAGGGCCATTCGGCGGGCCCGCGCGCGTGTTCTTCTACGGTCCCGACTTTTCTCCTCGCCCTCCCGGAGCTCGCCCTTTCCCCGACCAAGCCAAGGCCGATCTGCGCCAGGGCAAAGGCTTCGTCAGCGGGCGCGCCGAGGGCGGCTTTTTTGGCGCCCTCGCCACCGCCTGGCCGGGCGGAGCCTGCACCTACGCGCTCGCGGTCATCCCGACACCGCCGCCGATGGCCTCTTTCGCCTCACTGATCATCGGCGTCCTGCTCCTCATCGGCGCACCCGCACTCGTCTTATGGCTGGCCCTGGCCAAGCCCGTGGCCCGCATCCGCGCGCTGGCAGGCGGCGTGCGGGGAGCGGCGGCGCGGCACTATGAAATTTCAGTAGCGGTCACGGGCTCGGACGAGATCGCCGAACTCGGACACGCTTTCAACGACGCCTCGGTCGTGGTGCGTGCGCATGTGGCGGAAGTGGAGCAACGAGAGAAGGCCCTGCGCAATTTCGTGGCCCACACCACTCATGACGTGGCGCTCCCGCTTTCGGTACTTTTGAGCCACGTAAGCCGCCTTCGTGACCACGCCTCGGGGCCTGAAACCACCTTTGGAGCAGAAACGCGCGAGGCCGTGGCCGCCATCACCCAGGAAACCCAGTACATCGCCTCCCTGCTCGCGAATCTCGAAGCGGCGGCGCGGCTCGAAGCGGATGCGGCGCTGCACGAACGGCATCCGGTGGATCTCACGGCACTGGTCGAACGGGTGGCCGCCCGTCATCGAGGCGTGGCCGCGAGCACCGGCGTCGATTTCAATCACTCCGCCCCGGCCGGCCCGGTCTGGGTCACCGGCGACGTCACCCTCATCGAGCAAGCCGTGAACAACCTGGTGCACAACGCCATTCAGTACAACCACGAAGGCGGCCATGTGGCGCTGGTGCTGGACACGAGCGACACGAAATTCGGCGTCAGGGTCAGCGACGATGGCCCCGGCGTCCCCGAGGCCGACCTAGCGCTCCTTGGCGGCGAGCGGTTCCGCAGCGAGAAGGCCCGGTCAAGACGGCCCAGCGGCATGGGCCTGGGGCTGTCGATCGCGCGCGATGTGGCCCGGCGCCACGACTTTGTACTCTCGTTCTCCAATCGGGCCGAGGGCGGCTTCGAGGCGCTCCTCGCCGGATTCATCCGACGCGAGCAGGAAAACTAGCTCGGTACCAGTAGACGGGGTCAGGGAGGGTCGCCCCAGGTCGACGGGACCAATGTAGGGGCAACCCTTGTGGTTGCCCTCGCAACCGGGCCATGGGGTAAAGGGCGGCCACAAGGGGTCAGGGCAAGGGTCGCCCCAGTCGACGGATTAATGTAGGGGCAACCCTTGTGGTTGCCCTCGCAACCGGGCCATGGGGTAAAGAGCGGCCACAAGGGCCGCCCCTACACCGCCAAACGCACACCATGAAACCTGAGGCGACTGCGTGCTACCCCCTGCGGGGCGCGAGTCTTCACGGCGCCGATCTGAGCGGAGCCCGGAAAACTCGAACCCTTAACACTCTCGCAAGGTGTCCGCCGTTCTAATGGTTACGAGGCAAGAGACGGTCGCCTCGATCAAACCAAAGAAAGATTGAGGAGCAAGAAAATGAAAAAGCAGACACTCACCGTGGCCGCATTCGCGGCTTTGACCTTCGGATCCATCGCACTCGTCGCGGCCCAGGGCCAGGGAGGCGGACACATGCGCCGCCAGGGCGGGCCGGACGGGCCCGGCTTTGGCCCCGGCGGTCCTGGGGGTCCTGGCGGTCCTGGCGGCGCGCCCATCGGAATGATCGCCCGGCACCTTGGGCTCTCGGATGCACAGAAGGAGCAGTGGAAGGCCATCCACGAGAAGTCCCGCGAAACCGGCGCGCCCCTGATGAAGACGGCGGGCGAAGCTCGCGAAGCCTTCGAGCAGGCCCTCAAGGCCGAAAACGCCAACGCCGCCGCGGTCGGCCAGGCCGCACTCGCCATGAAGCAGGCGCAGGAAGCCGTGGTGACGCATCACCAGGCCACGTTCGCCGAGGCGAAGACCATTCTCACGCCAGAGCAGCTCGCGAAGGTGGAAGAGATGGAGAAGAGCGGCTCACGGCCTGGCCGCGGCGGCTTTGGCCCCGCTGGCCCTGGTCACGCTGGCCCTGGTCACGGTGGACCGGGCGGGCAGATGAAGCAGAAGCCCCGCGGCAACAAGTAAACCCTGAAGCTCGGACCCCGTTCCCTCCACGGGGTCCGAGTCGCTTTTCGAAAAGGTAGCGGCCCTTGTCGCGAGCCCTGGTAAGACGCGCCGCTTGCGGCGGCTCCGGCGTCACAGGAGAATGCGCGGGTGAGCCAGGTCTGCCAGGAATTCGATCTCATCATCATCGGATCGGGACCCGCGGGAGAAAAAGGAGCCGCTCAGGCCGCTTACTTCGGCAAGAGGGTGGCATTGATCGAGAAGCACGCTCTGCTCGGGGGTGCGTTGATCAACACCGGCACGGTCCCGAGCAAGACCCTGCGCGAGACCGCTCTTTACTTTTCCGGTCTGACCCAGCGCGGCCTGTACGGCATCGACTACACGCTGCGGGAGCACCTGACGGTTCCCCAGTTCATGCACCGCGAGGTAGAAGTGACGCGCAGCCTCAGAGATCTGGTCAAGCAGAACCTCGAACGCCACAACGTAAGGGTGTTTCAGGGCGAGGCGCGTTTCGAGGATCCCAACACCGTGGCCGTGAAGGGCGCCGCACGCACGGACCTGCTGCGAGCCCCGATCATCCTGATCGCCACGGGCTCGCGGCCCTTGTGGCCGAAGGGTGTGCCCCACGATCCCCGCCTTTACGACTCCGACACCATCCTGCATATGGATGCGATTCCAAAATCCCTCGCGGTCATCGGCGCCGGGGTGATCGGTTGCGAATACGCCACGATGTTTCAAGCACTGGGCGTTTCGGTGACCCTGGTCTCGTCCTCGGAGGCACTGCTGCCCTTCCTCGACTCCGAGGTCAGCGACCACCTGCGGTTGCAGATGGACTTCCTGGGCCTGGACCTGCGCCGGAAGACGACACTCGTCGAAACCGTCGTCGACATGGACAAGGACAAGGACATGGACAAGGACAAGAGCGACACGCCGGTCCTGCTCCGCCTTTCGGACGGCGACCTCTGGGTCGACCGGGTTCTCTTCACCACCGGGAGACAAGGCGCCACGGCCGAATTGAATCTCGAACGAGCCGGCCTCGCCGCCAACGATCGCGGTCAGATCACCGTCAACGAGAACTACCAGACCGCGGTCGGGCACATCTACGCGGCCGGGGACGTGATCGGCTTCCCTGCCCTCGCGTCAACGTCAATGGAGCAGGCGAGAGTCGCCATGTGCCACGCCTTCGACCTCGGGTACAAGGACCGGGTATCTCCCATCCTGCCCATGGCCATCTACACCATCCCCGAGGTGGCCGCGGTGGGCGAAACCGAGCAGACCTGCGCGCGCAAGGGCGTGGCGTGCCTGGTCGGCCGATCGTCCTACGTACGCAACGCCCGCGGGCAGATCGTGGGCGACTTGCAGGGTCTGGTGAAGCTCGTCTTCGGCAATCCCGACAAGAAGCTCCTGGGTGTCCATATCGTGGGCGAAAACGCTTCCGAGCTGATCCACGTCGGGCAGGCGGTTCTGCACTTCGGCGGAACCATCGACGACTTCATCAGCATGGTGTTCAATATCCCGACGCTGGGCGACGCCTACAAATACGCGGCCTACGACGGCTTGCAGGCCCTCGCCAGGGTCCGGAACTAGAACTCGTTGCCCCCCGTCCAAAGCCTGGCCCGCGGGGCCCTCGCCATGATCCTCTCGTCCCTCGCCTTCGCGGCCATGGGCGTGTGCATCCAGATCTGCGCGCAGACCCTGCCGAACAGCATGGTGGTGTTCTTCCGCAACGTCTCCGGCCTGCTCTTCCTCTCACCCATCCTGATGCGAGGCGGGCTCGGGGTTCTGAAGACGGAACACCTCAAGCAGCACGTGATGCGGGGCGTGGCTGGCCTCGCCTCGATGTATTGCTTTTTCTATGCCCTCGCCCACCTGCCCCTGGCCGATGCCGTGCTTCTCAACTACACCCTGCCATTGTTCATTCCCGTGGTTGAGGCTTTGTGGCTCGGCGAACCCTTTCCGCTGCGTCTCTCCGCCCCCTTGGCTCTCGGCTTCCTGGGCGTGGTGATCGTGCTCCGGCCCGGAAGCGGCCTCATCACCGCGGCCGCGGTTCTCGGCCTGCTCGCGGGACTCCTGTCCGCGGTGGCGCAAACCGGGGTTCGACAGCTCACGAAGACCGAACCGACGGTGCGCATCGTGATCTACTTCGCCCTCATGGGATCCAGCCTGTCGGCGCTCAGCCTGCCTTTCGTATGGGTGACGCCTGCGCCCGCGATCTGGCTGGTCATCGTCCTGCTCGGCTTCAGTGCGACCAGCGGCCAACTTCTCATGACCAAGGCGTACTCCTATGCCCCGGCGTCCCAGATCGGCGGCTTCGTCTACACCGGCGTCATCTTCGCGGCCCTGCTCGACTGGATTCGTTCCGGCCGCACCCCTTCCCCCCACTTCTTTGCCGGCGCCGTGCTTGTGATGGCGGCCGGAGCCCTGATGTTCCGCCTGGCCAGTCGCGGCCCGGTGGTGATCGACAGCGAGTAGGAGCCTCCGACGTGACCTCCCAGGCCGCCCAGCATTTCAATGACGCCGTCCGGCGCGATGTAGCGGGCGCCCGCGATCAGTGGCGCACGCTTCAAGACGCCTTCTCCACTCGCGGCATCACCTACGGCGGCAAGCCCATGCCCACCTTCCTGCGGCCGCAGTTCGTCGACCACGACACCTGGACGGCCATGACCACCGGAGCTACCCGCCTGGTGCGGCTCTCGGAACGATTGGCGAGAAGTGCCTTCGACGGACGCCTCGAGGATCTGCTGGATTTTCTGCACGCGCCGGAATCACATCGGGTCCTGCTCCGGCTTCAACCCTTGGGTCCCGACGTCGCCCTCTCCCGGGTGGACGGCTTCATCGCGGGCGGCCTTGTGCGTTTCATCGAGATCAACTCCGACGCGCCCGCCGGTTTCGGCTACGCCGACCGCATGACTGAAGTGTTCGCGCGGCTGCCGCTGGTGGCGCAGATGAAAGCCACCGATCCTCTCGAGATCATCGGGTCGGTGGACGCACTCGTGGCCGAACTGCGGACGCAGGCCCGTGTTTCCAACCCCCGGGTGGCCATCGTCGACCTGGCCACGGTGCGCACGCGTCCGGATCAGGAGATCCTTCGTGAGGAGTTCGTGAAGCGGGGTCTCGACACCGTGCTCGCCGACCCGCGCGAGATGGAGGTTGTGGGCGGTCGCCTCGTCGCCGCGGGGCATGCCATCGATCTCGTCTATCGACGCACCGTGATCTCCGAGGTCCTCGCGATTCAGTCCGAGGCTCCTGGCTTCTTCGAGGCGTACGCCAAAGGCCTCGCGGTCTTCGTGAACTCGTTCCGCTGCTATCTGTCCGAGGACAAGGCCTTCTTCGCCATCCTCACCGATGAACGTTTCGCGTCCCTCCTCACCCCCGACGAGCGGGATTTCGTGGCCACCCACGTGCCGTGGACGCGCCGCGTCGAGGGCCGGGAGACGTTGTGGCGAGGGAAGACCGTCGACCTGCCGTCCTGGATCGACGCGCATCGCGAACAACTGGTGTTGAAGCCCTCGCATGGCTATGGCGGCGACAACGTGGTGGTCGGTTCGTCGGTCGACGCGAGACGCTGGTCGGAGGCCGTGCAGATCGCCATGGACCATCCCGGCTGGATCGTGCAGGAGCGGGTGGAAATCAAAGAAGAGGAATTCCCGATCTTCGATGCGGACGGTCAGCTGAGTTTTGAATCGCTGAAGGTGAACACGAACCCGTTCTACGTGGGCGGGGCGCCCGTCGGCGCGGTGACACGGATTTCCCGAGACGCGGTCATCAACGTCTCCGCGGGCGGCGGCAGCGTTCCGACGTTTGTGGTGTAGCTGAGGGCCGCGACTTCCCTTGATTGCATACACGGCCGCTGCAGGCCAGGCTTGCGTTCCTCCTTCAAGGGCGCCCACAAGGCCCGCGACACCCCAACACCGGACGAGTTCAGGGTGGGCGCCCCTACCTTCCGCGGATCCCTGGGGTTCGAGACCGGCACCCGAAACGCAGGGGCAGCCCTCGTGGCTGCCCTTTCCGAAGTTGGGTTAAGGTAGTCGACCCCGATGGCCCACACCCCCGTCGCTGCGGCGACGTGAAGTCGCTTGGCCGTCGTTTAGGTAGGGGGGGCCGCCACAGGCCAAGGCTTGTGCTCCCCCTTCAAGGGCACCCACAAGGCCGCGACACCCCAACACCGGACGAGTTCGGGGTGGGCGCCCCTACCTTCCGCGGCTCCTTGGGGTTCGAGATCGGCGCCCGAAACGCAGGGGCAGCCCTCGTGGCTGCCCTTTCCGAAGGGGGTTAAGGTAGTCGACCCCGATGGCCCACACCCCCGTCGCTGCGGCGACGTGAAGTCGCTTGGCCGTCGTTTAGGTAGGGGGGGCCGCCACAGGCCAAGGCTTGTGCTCCCCCTTCAAGGGCACCCACAAGGCCGCGACACCCCAACACCGGACGAGTTCGGGGTGGGCGCCCCTACCTTCCGCGGCTCCTTGGGGTTCGAGATCGGCGCCCGAAACGTAGGGCAGCCCTCGTGGCTGCCCTTTCCGAAGGGGGGTTAAGGTAGTCGACCCCGATGGCCCACACATCGTTTCCGGGCCACGGGTGCGCTTCAGGCGGCGCGGTCGAAGGCGAATTTGCCGGCGGCGGCGGCGATGGCGCTTATGAAGGCGCCCCAGGCCAGATCGATGATGACGATGCGCACCGGCCAATCGCGCAGCGTGGCCAGATTGGTGAGGTCGTAGGTGGCGTAGGCGATGAAACCGAAGACCGCGGCGCTGCCGGCGGCTTTCCAGACACCGGGCTCCGCGGCGTGGGGTGCCACACCGTAAAGAACCAGGCCCCCGACGTAGATGAGGTAGAAGACTGCGGCAGCCTGGAGATTGGCGTTTTCGGCCATCAGATGGCCGATGCTCTCCCGGTAGAGCGACTTGGCGAGGACGGCCAGCCAAAGAAGATCAATGGCGAGCATCACGATCATGGTGACGACGTAGGCGACGAGATATCTCATAAGTGCTCCGTTGGGCGTTGGGGCGCTCCGACTACATGCGGGCGTCGGCGTAGTCGCGAAGGCCGTCGCGAAGGCTCTCCGGCCCCTCCGGACTTCCTTCCCACGCGACCACACCGGTGGTTTCGGGAATGAGGGCCACCCACGCCGCCCCTTCTTCAGTCTGCGACACGGAGCCCATGGCCACCAGCTGCGCCGAGGCGGCGAGTGACTGGAACGTCCCGCGATGGCGCTTGTGCACGGGAAGGATGGTGATCGACAACAGGCCGCCGGTGGGGGGCCGCAGGCGGACGACCCCGGGCCCGTCGTGGGGCAGAGTGAGCTCCGGCATAGGCGCCTTGGTGTCGATGGCCACCATGGAGATCATCTTGAAGATCTCATCGGGCCCGTCTTCGGGGTGGGTGGCAAGCAGGATGCGGGAACCGCCGCCGCCCAGAAACAACAGCTTCTGATGCCAGGAATCCAGAATGCCCTGGAGAGTAATGGCCTGAGTGTTGTACTCGCCCAGGATGCCCGCGGACGAAAGCCAGGCCACGGCCAGGCGAATCTTGAGGGAGGCGAGAGGTATGGCCGCCATCAGCTGGGGAATGGTCATCTTCGGCTTGTTGGCGATGACCTCGAGCACGTGGGGAGCGCCGCACGAGAGATCGTCCGTCACCACCCGAATCCCACGCGAACTGAGGCCGAGGCGCGTGGCTTCGTCGGGATAGTAGGAGGCGTTGCGCTCGAACTCGTCTTCGAGGCGCACGGTTTCCATCAGCAAGGAAGTGAGGTCCAACCCCGCCCGCACTTCGGTTGGGGGGGCGGAGGTGAAGGCGAATGATCCGCTGCGAGTGGAAAGCAGTTCAATGACGGCTTCGCTGTCGCTCAGGCGGAACACGCTGGCCGAGAGAAGCGAACCCCGATTCAGCACGCACTGGCCTTCTCCGTGCGGCGTCACAATGGTGAGCTGTCCGCTTTTCCGCCCGCTCGAGAGCATCTCGAAGACTTCGTAGAGCGAAAAGACTTCGATGCGCCCCGAAAGGTCAGGCGTGGAGCTTTCGACCGTCGCCGGCCGGGCAATCTTCCCCGTCTTCGCCAAAAAATACTCCTCCCCAAGAAACTGGTCGCCGAGCGCCCGCGAATCAGGCCTAGCTTACCGGCCCAGAGGCTTTCTTCTGAGGGGGGGGGCCGAGAACGTTCTCGACCCCGAAGGGGCTCGGTTCTTCGTCGAGCCGGCGTAGGAGGCGTATTGAGCGGAGTAGTAGTAGCTGTAGTAGTGCGAATCGCGCCGCAGATCTACATTATTGAGAATGACTCCGCGCAGGCGCGCCGAAACCGCGGCGAGCTGGTCGAGGGTGGCGCGAATGGTTCCGACCGGTGTTGAGTTGGCGCCAATGACGACCAGGACAGAGTCGGCCAGACGGGAAAGGATGGCGGCGTCGGCCACCGCGAGTACCGGAGGGGCATCGCAGATGATCCAGTCGTAGTCGGCACGGATCGAATCGAGGGCCTCCATCAGACTGGCGCGGTTCAGGATCTCCGCGGGGTTGGGGCGCACGCGGCCCGAGGGAAGCAGCGAGAGGCCGGGCACCGAGGTCTGAAAGAGGCAGGTCTTGATCTCGGCACCCTCCACGATGTTGGTGATTCCGGCCCGGCCGGCCGCGGAGAGCAGCTTGGAAAGAGAGGCGCGCCGCAAGTCGCCGTCAACGAGAAGCACTTTGTTGCCGGCGCGGGCGAGGGCCACCCCGAGGCCGCAACTCGTCGTGGTCTTTCCTTCACCCTCGCGGGAGCTGGTCACGAGGAGTATGGGGTGGGGCCGGGCGGCGTCATCGCCTTGAATGAGATTGGTGCGCACAACCCGATAGGCCTCCAGGAGACGTCCGGCGGTCGGTTCGTCTTCTCGGGCCAGCAGATCGAATTGGGCAGAGCCCACATGAGGCACCATGCCCAGAAGCGGCGCGCCGATGTGGGCCTTGACGTCGTCGGGGGTCTTGAGCGTTTCATCCAGCAGCGACCTCACCCAGGCAAGCGCCAGACCCACCAGCAGGCCGATGCCCAGGGAATACTGGAAGTTCCGCGTCTTTTGAGGAGAGATAGAGACTAGCGGAACGGCCGCGCGCTGGATGATCTTTGGCGAAAGGAACATCTCCTCGTCGCCTTCACGAACGCTCTTGTCGATGATCTCGCCCACCGCGCGCTGACGCGCCTCGGCCTGACGCTGAATGAACGAGCGCTCGATGGCGTTTTTCTCGAGTTCGGGAAGGTCTTTTTGCGCGCGGGCGATGGCGGCCGCGATATCAGACTCCTCCCGCTGGGCCAGCCGGTCGTCGCGGACGATCGACTCGCGCAAAGCGGCAATGCGCCGATTCAGCCGGCGACGCTCTGACTCCAGTTCCTGTTGAAGCGCGACCATGTCGGGATGGCGCTCGCCGAGAGTGGCGGCCGACCGTGAGATCCGCACCTCAACATCGCCAATACGACCAAGCGTCGCCGAGACCTCCGCGTCGTCGCGGATCAGGGGAATGGACAACATCTCGGTTCCGGAAAGCCGGCGACTTTCTTCGAGAAGGGCTCGTCTCGAAAGCCGGACCTGGCGCACCGTCACCAGCGACTCCTGGAGCCGAGCGATTTCCTTGTCCGCCAGTTCGCGCCGCCGCTCGGCGTCTTGAAGGCCTTCGGCCTGTTCGAGCGACTGAAGTTTGCCGAGGGTCGCCGAAGCCTGGTCCTGTTTCTCCGTCACTTGCTGATCCAGACGCTGGCGGTTCTCTCCCTCAAGGCCCTTGGCCTGCCGCGCCACCTCGGCCAGATACGTCTCGGCGAGCCGGTTCACAGCCAGAGCCGCGGCCCGTGGGTCGTAGGCGATGAAACGCACATAGACCCAGGCGGCGGGCGGTTCGTAAGTTGCGGAAAGACGGGAGCGAAAGGACGTCACCATCGCGGTGGGGGACGACCCGTGATCGGTGGGGAAACCCAGACGGAAGCGGGTTTCCTCGATGATGCGGTCTCTCCAATCTCCGAGGGGCCCGAAGGTCAACTCGGCGGCAAGAATCGGGTCGACCTCCTGAAGGGCCAGCAGGGCCATCTCGTGGGACTTGATCGAACGGACGAGTTCATTGAGGGCCGACGACCTTCGGCCCTGTTCGAGCGTGGGCCGGATTTTCAGAGTGGCGAGACCCGTGTCATCCAGGGAAACCACCGCGACCGCTTCATAAAGGGGCCGAGAGCCGTAGTTGTAGGCGGCCGTGGCGAGAAGACAAACCGCAAGCGCCAGTCCGATCAGGTCCCGACTTCGGTACAAAATCCCCAGGTAGTGTCGCAGGGGCGACACCATCAGAAGGGAAAAAGAACCTTCCGGCGGGCTTTGCGGGGGAGGTGTCGGAGGCGTCTGGATCATCAAAGGGGGAGCGTTTCGAGTCTATCGCGCCCGCAGGGGGCCTTCCTTCGATCGACGCGTGTTCGCGTATGTTCGGTTCAGACATTGTGAGATTGGCAAGACTCTGCGTCCGCTCTCTGGCCTTCGCCTTGCGCCCCCGGGGGAAGCGGGCGAACGGAGTCGTGGCGAAGGCGATCAACGCGGTGGCCGCGGGAACGTTCAACACGATCGAGCTGTCGGAGGCGCGAACGCGGCACTGGGCGAACTTCGCGGAAGAGCACAACAGCCGAAAATCCGGCCTGTTCGACTGGGAGAGCCGCTTCTACCGTCCGTTCATCGGGCCGGGGAGGCGTTTGCTGGTGGTGGGTGCAGGTTCCGGCCGCGACGTGTTGTGTTTTCTCCGCGAAGGCTGCGTGGTCACCGCCATAGACGAAGCGACCGATGCGCTGGAAAGCCTGCATCGGCGTCTGGCCCGGGCGGAATTGACCGCCTGTGTGCGGCCCTTCTCCATCACCGACTTCGAAACCGACGACCGCTTCGAGGTGATCATCTTCTCGTGGCTCGCCTACATCCTGATCCCGTTGCGCGCCGCGCGGATCACCGCACTGCGACGCGCCGCTCGGGTTCTCGACTCGAACGGCGTCATCCTGATTTCGTACAAGCCGGGAAAGGGGTCGCCGGTTCTGAGCTGGATCTCACGCGCCGTGGCACGGCTGCTGGGGGGCACGCCGCCTGAAGACATCGAACAGTTCAATCTGTCGGGATCGGCCTCGCTTCCGCGCGTCTATCAAAGCCGTTTCTACACACCGGAGGAAATTGAGGGAGAGGCCCGCGAGGCCGGTTTGGAAGTTGTCCAGCATCACCACGGGAGCCCGGGTTGGGAGGATCCGGCGTGGGTGGTTTTGGCGCGAGTCAGTCAAAGCCTGGATTTGGCCGTCGCCGGTCCGGCCGTTTGACGCGAACGTCCTCCAAGGCGCGCACTCTTTCCCCGTCATCCCGGCACAGCCTTTCCGTTCGCGCCGCGGAAGCCGGGATCCATTTCCCAACTGTCGACTGGTTCCCAAGCATCAAAAGCCATCCCAGTGGGCCAGGGACTTCTGCCGAGGAAATTGGGGATATCCTCCGGAATCCCTTCGTTCATTCATTTGGATCGGACTCGCTCGCGGCCCGTTGCTTCGACGCCGCGCGTTGGCTTTCTTGTTGAATCGGGGACGGAGGCGTACCTTAGGCGTTATATTCGAAGTTATGCTCTAAGAGCTCTTAGCAAGGAGATTTTATGAGGACGCAAAACACGAACTCGACCCTGGCCCAGGTGAAGGGTTCTCACCTGATCGTGGAGTCTCTGGGAAACGAAGTCGTGGTCTTCGATCGCCGCGTCAACAAGGCACACATCCTCGACCCTCGCGCCGCGGCGATCTGGAGGGCGGCGGAAAATGGCTGCTCTCTGGATGACGTGGCCTTGCTGATGGAGGCCACGACGGCCGATGAGCGACGCAAGATAGCGCAGATCGCCGTCGCCGACCTGGCCAGCGCAGGCCTCGTGACCAGCGACGTCCAGGCACTTCCTCGGCGTCAGGCCCTCCGCACCTTGGGTCGCGTAGCCGCCCTCCCGATGGTGATCTCGATCCTCGCCCCCACCCCCGCCGCCGCCGCGAGTAATCTGTTCCCGGGCGGGTTCTGCACTCAGGGTACGGATACCTGCCAAACGCCGATCACCGTGATGAGCACCTCCTACACATTCCTCTGCCAAGACCCGACAGCGATGGGAGTCAACCAGGGACGCTGCTGCCGGGACGAGCCGACCAGAACCGACGTCCGGCAGGAAGTAGGCACCGTCGATATGGCCTGCGCCTCGAACCTCCAGTGCTGCAGCCTGGACTGCGACACGGTTACCACGATGACGTGCATGGCTGAGTTCTAAGTCGAAGCCAACAGCTTTTAGACGCGCCCCTGACGACGCGGGCGACCCCCCGCAGAATGGTAGGGGCGGCCCTGGTGGCCGCCCTCTAACTAACTAACCCTCTGGCGCCAGCCGCGCGGTGCTGTCTGGACCCTCCGACCTTGCGCCCGCCTGACCAGAACGCAGCCACACGCCACCACAAGGGTCAGTGCACCCCTCCAACTTCGAGAAGGTTCAGGGGGAAGGGTCACCTACGCTTGGATTCTTCTTGCCGCGCGGGACAGGAGGTCGGCTCGGGCGAGCAGCGCCTCTATCTCCGGCCGGCCGACGGCCACCTCCGACGCCACCTTGCTCTCGGCATCGACCATAACCGCGCTGGGCGTGCCGTTGACCCCGTAGGCCTGGCTCACCCCTCGCTCGACCTGAAGCAAAACGGGCGACGCGAAACCCTCGGCCTCATTGGCCTGACGGGTTCCTTCCGCCACCAGGACGATCTGCGTGGACCCGTCCATTTGCGCTTTCTCCCAGGCGAGAAGATCGGGGGCGAAACGGCGGCAGAAGCCGCAGGTCGGGCTCCAGAAAATCAGCACGGTCAGTCGTCCCCCGAAATCGGCGAGGTCCACCGTCCCGCCGCGAACCGCTTCCAGCTTGAAAGGCGGAGCGGGGTCACCCACAATGAGGCGGGTGGCGTCTGGGGGAGGA
>CAZFQH010000038.1:0-15863 GCA_964520805.1 uncultured Acidobacteriota bacterium
CCTCAGAGGGGCGGTAGAGCCCCCGACTCGAACCAAGTATGACGGCCTCCACTCTAGCCGACAGCGCATCGCCCCTGAAGGGCAGGGTCAAGGAACTGGATGGCCCGCGGTTTCGCTGATTTGCTGGCTCTTGCAGGTCATGCGGCAGCGTTTCTCCTGTACGAATGCGAGAAGACCCCACTCCCCAGAACGATCCCAAACAACACCGTTCGCAACAACCGACAAACGCAGTCGCTCTACTGCTCCGGTACGTTCATCAGTGCCGCGAGCCTGCCGGCCAGCCCTTTGACGAAGGCAGTCGACAGGTGTCCGTTGTCACGGAAAACGATCTCGCCGTCGCGCTCCGCCTCGCAGCGCTGGTCGGGGCAGACGAGCGGATTCAAATCGAGCATGGTGACGTTAGCATACGAGGTCGCGGCTGCGATCAAGGATTCGTAAACCGCAGCGCGACTCGATTCTGAGAGCGCAGTGCCGCATACGGACTCTGGTCCTCCCCAGCGCGCCCGCCATTCGCGCCGGGACAGGCAGTTAGGACCATCCATGCCCAATTCCGGGGTCCCGCGAATGACGAATACTTTGTCAGCGGCCGGGCTCAGGTGATCCAGTACGCGCCGCGTTCCGGACGTCCATTCGGCAACGCTGAAGGGGTAGCCCGACGCCGATCCCATAACTATTTCGTCAGGTCGCAAGGAGCGGACCAGTTGCAGGGCTTGATTGCGCCAGACCGTGCAGTTGACATAGTCGCCTCCGTTCCGACTATAAAAAAACTTTGATCGACCATAGGGCAGCCTGATTTTGTGAGCACCAGTACCTGCCAACCACGGCTCAGATACGCCGCCGAAACCGCCGGAAACCACTGCAGTCCGATGCTGTCCCCGATGATCAGCACGCGCATCTGGGCGGTCTCTCCGCCAAACTTGCACAGCTTGATCTTGCCGGAGTGAAACCAGTCGTCGCAGCCGAGTGCATAGGGCTCGGGCAGGTCGGATCGGACCTGCAGATAGCGCGCTTGGGGTGGTGCGTCCGTCCAGTTCTTTGCCGCACGATTCCAGGTCAGGCCGCCGAATACAGATGTGGCAAGGAGCAGTGCTGCGGCACACAGGGCAATCGCAGGCCGGGCGACCAGCGAACGGTTCCTGCGCAGCGGTGTTTCGATCATTCGTGTCCTTCCGGTAAGCATGCATGAAACGGGGTAGCCAGCCGGCCTATGTTCATGGGCAGGAGGACGTCTCATGGCACGAAGAAGGGCGAGATCGAGCCGGTCACTCTGCCCCGGAATCCTCTCGACGTTCTGGCCCAGCAGATCCTGTCGATTCTGGTGGCGGACGAGATGCTTGTCGACGACCTCTTCGCTAATTCGCGGACGCGGCCGCGGTGGATCGGATGCGCGAATTGAAAGACGCCGGACTCCCGGGCCGAGCCGCGGTGGTGGCGGCGACCGATCCCGCGAACCCCTTCGGCGTGACCCTGCCCTGGCCGGCCTGGTGCGAAGGCTCCGCCGAGCGTCGCGCGCGCGGTCATGGGGTGCTTTCAGATGGCGAACTCACCGCCCTTCTATTCGCGGATGGAGCCCGGGTCGTCGTGCGGCCCGAGGGAGCGAAGCTGAACGGAGGCGTCGATCTCGATCGGATGAGTGCCGCGGCCATCGCCGCCTGGATGCGGCGCCGCGCTCTTCGCATCATCGGTCATGAAGAAGTGGAAGCCCCCCTCAATCGAAGCTCCCTCGCGAAGGCGCTACGCGAGGCCGGGCTCACCCCCTCAGGTCCCGGATTCAGGCTGTAGCGGCTCAACGCTTCAGCAAAAACCGGTATTCGGCGTAGGCGAGCGACCCAACGAAGATACCTTCGAGGGCCACACTCGCAAGGCCCAACACCGACGCGGATCGCCAGGTTGATGCGAGGACGGCGGCGCACACCAAAACCCAGGTCCCATTGGCGACGACGAGCAGGCCGAGGGCTCGCACCGACGGGGTCCTTCCCGTGGATGCGAGAACGGCCAGCGTCGTCGAGTAGCTGGAATATGCGAGATTCGAGAGCCCAAAGAAGAGGACGAGATCCAGCGGGAACGAGTAGATCGCGGCCAGCCATTCCCTGAGGGTCACCACCAGAAGCCCGACCACACAACCGGCGCCACCGTCCAGCCACAGAAGGGATCGAGCGCGTTCGGTCATCGGCTCTTTTTGGTGTGCAGGCAGCGGAGATACATCGGAAGAAATCATAGGCGCTGCGGTAGCGGAAGCGTACGGGCGCGGTCGCCGTGGTCGCGTGTAGCATCAGGTTCGATGCACGCGAGTTCTCGGTCGCGGCGACGACGGTCTGGGCCGCGAGCCGATGCTCTTGTTCGCTCTCCTCAAAAACCCTCGACTGGGCATTGACGAAGTGGCCAGGATTGCGAAGTCACCGGCCTTGGGCCATCAAGCCGCCGAGCTGATCCTCAAGACTGCGGCATGGTGCGACAACGTCGATGTGCTGGTAGCCATGATCCAGAATCCGAAGTTGCCCCTCCACCTGGCTCTGCGCATCCTTCCCGCGCTTCCGGAATCCGAGGTACGGCCCATCGCCAAGGGTGCCGCGACCAGTGCCGCACTCAAGCAGGCCGCTTTGCGCCGGGTGACCGCAGGCTGAGCCCTCGGGCACACCGCGCCGAATGGGTCGATGCGCTACCATTTGGCCGGTGATTGTCCGGAAGAACCTCGTCTTCACGCTGCTGGCCGGCGTTTTGGCAACCGCGTGCGGCGGTGAAGGACTCACCACGTCCGCGAACCCGCCACCCACGCCCACCGCCACCTCGCCTCCGTTCACGACGGCGAAACCCAACATCATCCTGGTTCTGCTGGACGATGGTGAAGACGCCATGGTCTCGAACATGCCGCGCCTTCGCGCCGCTTTCATCGACCGGGGCCTTCGTTTCACCAACGCTTTTTCGAACACCCCGCTGTGCGGGCCGTCGAGGGCCAACATCCTTTCCGGCCAGTTCAGCCACAACACCCGGGTCATCGGGAATGTTGGAAGCGAGGCGGGCTATCCCGCGTGGGCGGCCGGAGGGTACGACGCCAACAACATCGGCCCCTGGCTGAAGGCCGCGGGGTACCAGACCGGCCTCTTTGGGAAGTACCAGAACGACTATCCGACGAGCGCCTCCACACTGACCTACATCCCACCCGGTTGGGACGACTGGCGCGTGGTCATGTCGGATCGCGAGGCCAGCAACGACCTCTATACGTTGAACGAGAACGGCGCGCTCAATGAGTACAAGTCGGCGAGCGGCGGTTATCAGGCGGATGTTCTCTCCGACCGCCTGCAGGCCTTCCTGCGCCGCGCGGAAACCAGCGACTCGCAGCCCTTCTTCGCCTTTCTGAGTCTGGGCGCACCGCACACGCCCACCGCACCCGCGGCTCGACATCTCTCCGCCTATGCCGGGGCCACGGCGCCGCGCGGCCCGTCGTTCAACGAGCCCGACCTGTCCGACAAGCCACGCTGGTTACAGGATCAGGTCGCCCTGATCGATTCCGCCACCGCGCGTGATATCGACGACGATTACCGCGGATCTCTTCAGGCCCTGCTCGCGGTGGAAGATGCCATCGACGCGCTCTTCCAGACCCTGGAACAGCTCGGCGAAACCTCGAACACGTACGTCTTCTTCACTTCGGACAACGGTCTTCACCGCGGTGAGCACCGGATTCCACGGGGGAAGAACACCCCCTACGAAGAGTCGATTCGGATGCCGTTCTACGTGCGCGGCCCTGGCGTTCCGGCGGGTCGCACTATTGAACATCTGGCCGGACTGGTTGACCTCGTGCCCACGTTTCTCGGTCTGTCCGGTACCAGCATTCCGTCGTCGGTGGACGGGATGTCGCTGACTCCTCTTTTTGCCGCGACGCCACCGGCGGTCACCACGTGGCGTCAGGAGATGCTGATCGAGCATCCGGGCGGCGCCGGGCTTCCCGTGCGTATGCCCGCCTACTATGGTGTCCGTACCCAGACCGAGATGTATGTCGAGTACGACAACCTCGAGACGGAGTACTACGATCTGCGCACCGATCCCCAGCAGCTCGATAATCTGGTCCGCTCTGCGCCTTCCGCCACGTTGTCCCGCCTGAGCGCCCGCGTGGCCGCCCTGAAGGGCTGCCGCGGCTCGACCTGCCGCCCGTAGGGGGCCGTTGCCTTGGCCTGCTCTTTCGGCCCTACCCTTGAAGCGCCGCATAGACACTCGCATCCAGTTCCGGATAGCTCTCGTAGACGTGCTCGAAGATGGCCTCGCACTTCTGTTCGTAGAGCGGCTTGCCGTAGGCCCGCGGGAGACCGCCGTCGAGAATGTCCTGAATCGCGAGCCTGAGTTGGGAGCGGGCTGACGACTTTCCGCGCCAGTTGAGTACGAGAAGCAGCTTGAGTCGCGCCAGCAGATCGCGGGCGACCTTCTTCACCTCGGCCCGCTCCTCGGTGCTCAGCTCCGGAGCGGGTCGCGTGAGGATGTCGAAGATGACCAACTCTTCCTCGGACATCGCCTCACGGACGTGCCGTTGTTGCTCGGTCGATAGGTCGCGGCTGAGGGCCAGCAACTCCTCGAACACCTGCTCGATGTTCCTGCTCCCCGCGTTGTAGGCCGCGATCAGTTCCTCGAACTTCTCCTGGAAGTTCGCGCGCGTCTTGTTCAGGCGGATGAGCATTTCAAGCTGAGCGCGCACCGCGGCTTTCAGGACTTCGAGATCAGTGTTCTTGTGGTCCGACTGCTTGAACTTCGCGGCGAGGGCGCGGAAGTCGATCTTCGAGAGATCAATGGCTGGAGCCTCGGGCTCCGCGGCCTTCACGCCGGAGATCGAGGCATCGAGTATGCCGCGGATGGCGCCCATGACTTCAGAGATGTCGGCAGGCATCGGATTGAGCCTGGCCCGGATCGCCCCGCCGATCGAGGAGATGCAGGTCACACGGCTGAAGAACTCCAGCGCAACCGGATCCGGCTTCACCGCGCGGTAGAGCGTGCCGACGATCCGCTCCTGGCCGAAGAAATCGCGGCGTACGGTGTCGGGCGAGATCAGGGCGTTCACGGCATCGCCCATCAAGTGCAGGCGCTTGAAGTCTCCCGCCGGGAGATCCTCAATCGTCTGTAGGCCGACGGAGTGCCCAGAGCAGAAGACGGTCGCTGCATCGATAGCCTTTCGGAGATCGGCGACGAGCTTCTGCTTGTCCTTCACCGGATTCTTGCCACCCGTGCCCGTGCCATAGATGGCGAGCGCGCGCTCCAGCGAGGCAAAGACGTTAGCGTAGTCGACGATCATGCCGCTGTGCTTCCCCGGGAACACGCGGTTCGCCCGAGCGATGGTCTGCATGAGCGTGTGATTCCGCATCGGCTTGTCGAGGTACACCGTCGAGCAACTTGGCGCGTCGAAGCCGGTGAGCCACATGGCGCAGACGAACACGAGGCGCAGCGGATCGGCCGGGTTCTTGAACTTCTCATCCAGCTCCTCGTCGTTCATCCGTTGACGATGCGGCACGATGTCGAGGCCGAGCTTCTTCATGTGCTCGATTTCGTTCTGCGCGGCCGAGACGATCACCGCCATGTCGGTTGTCTGCAGGACGTCGAGCCGCTGCTGCAGCTCGGCCTTCCGGGCCTCCTCAAGGTCGTAGCGGGCCAGTTCCTTCTTGACCCGAGCCAACTCCACCGCCCAATGCTTCCGGACCTTGTCGTGAACCCGAAGAGCCGTGGCCTTGTCGATGGAGACCACCATGGCCTTGCCGACGAAGCCCCTTCGAGGAAGTGCCGGACGATGTCCTGGGCCACGGTCTCCAGCCGATCGTCGCGAGTGAGGATGTGGTACTGGCGGCTCAGCTCGCGCTCGAGCTTCGCCTCCTGATCTTCGTCCAGCTCCGCCGCTTCGATGAGGTTGTAGATTTCATCGTTCAGATCGGGGTTCACCAACTGCAACCCACCGACTGCGCAGCACCGCGGAACTCGATCTGGAGGAGCGGCTCGGGAACAAAGGCATGGCTGGCCGCAATCTCGGCGAAGCGTTCGACCTCTTTCCATTCAGAAGCGGAATGGCGATCCTCGGCGGCGACGGCCTCGGCCCGTCCGGCGAACAGCATGATGTGCACGGTCTCGTGCAGCAGGGTAAAGACCCGTGCCTGCGGCACGGTCTCCTTGCTGTTGATGGCGACAACGGGAAGCGGCGGCTTCGGGAGCGTCAGCCCCCGCACTTCGTCGAGGGCCACCTTCGGGAACTGAAACACCAGAATCCCAAGGTCTTCTATGGCCGAACGCCAGCCACGCCACGCGCTCCAGGCATCGGCGAACTTCGGCTGCGCGTCGGAACTCATCCCCAGAGCCGCGCGCAGCGCCGCGCCAACTTTCTGGGGGGGTTCGCTGGTCCTGGCCGACAGCCTGAAGGCCGGCGCGCTCAAGCCAAGCTCGTCGCGAAGATTCAAGACGGTCTCACGGCGCAGGAGCATCTGCCGGACCGC
This sequence comes from uncultured Acidobacteriota bacterium, assembly GCA_964520805.1. GTDB lineage: Bacteria > Acidobacteriota > Vicinamibacteria > Fen-336 > JAGNNV01 > JAGNNV01. The sequence goes on from CAZFQH010000038.1 coordinate 6,459, forward strand.
GAGACGAAGCTCCGGCGACTCTTCTCCCGGCACAACATGAGGCAGCCGCCGATAGTCGGCGCTGATCGGCGCGATCCGCGGCGGTTCCGGCATGAAGAAGAGGCTGATTGGCCGATGAAGAACATCTGCGAGCTTCTCGACCTGCCGGACGGTGGGGACCTGGTCGCCCCGCTCCCATGCCTCCACGCGCTCCGGCTTCACTGCCAGCTTCTTGGCAAGCAGATCGGCACGCAGCCCGCTCTCGATGCGGGCCCATTCGATAACCGAGGGCGTGGGAAAGAACTCTGCGCGAATCATGACTGTGATGCGAAGCGTAATTCAGGGGGAGGAATGAGGAGGCGCCCCCCACGCTCCTCTGGATTCTCTGTGCTGAAGGCATACAATCCCGACCGGAGACTGAGCCGGTCCTTTGATCGGGGTAGGCCTCCCCTCGCCCCCCAGCAATGGGGGGTTTTTCATGGCCAGATGACCAAGCCATTGCTCGTCCGCGAGGAGACGACTGAGAGGCGTGCGTCGCCAAGTTCGTCCCACGTCCCCTGCTCAATAACAGTCGTCTTGGGCGGCGGATACACGCTCCTAAACGCAGCGTAGGCGCAAAGGTCCACGAGTTGGATCAGGTAAGAGTCCTGGGATTTACGCGGAACCGGATCCTCCAGGAGCTGGATGAACGGAACCGACAGCGTCCCCGAGATGTGGCTTCCCGCCCTTCCGATCCGGCGCTGCGCACGCGCGAGGGCGCGGATCTCCTTGTCGCGCCCTTCATCGTGAATGATCACAATCTTCTCGTTGTTACTGGCGGCGAACCGCTCGAGGCGCTGCATCGCGAAGATCCATGCCCGGTCGGCCGGATCTTCGCTCAGGTATGCCCCTTGAAGCTTCTCCTTCCTGATGACCACCGCAAAGACCTTCACCCCCAACTTCGCCGGGACTCGGAGGAAGCCCCGATAGATCCTCTGCCGGATCGACTCGCCAAGCTTCAGAGCGCGCAGCGCGCCGCCGCCCTTCAATAGCTGAGTGGCCTTGATCTCCGAACGGGACGGTATCCCGAGCGCCCTCTTCAGGTATCGACGGAAGTCAACAAACCCTTGAAGCGTGTTCGTCCATTCGCTGTCTTTGACCAACGCACAGGCGAGAACGTAGGACCGGGACCCTGACTGACCAGAGTCTCCCGATTCGTCGAAGTATGCGAAATACACGACTGGACCCCTCTCACCTTTCCCTGGGCTCGCGCCTGTTCAGATGTGAAGGGTAGTGCAGGGACAGGCATCTTGAGGTCCCGGGCGCTGGTACACGAGGTCCTTCGGCAAGATCCAGATCCTGTTGCAAACGCGATGGTCGAAAGGTCGTAGAAGAATGCGCGCTGGAAGCGTCACTTTTGGTGAAAGCTGTCCTCAAGACCCCGGACCACAGTGTCAACCAGGATCATCATTCCTTTGATCCGGTTCGCGAGTGAGTCGTTCTCCGCGGCCGGTGGCAGGCCATCAGCGACGAACAATTCGACAACTAGGTCGGGATTTGCCTGGACCTTCATTCCGCGCTTGAACCCGCGAAGGTTAAAGCTGGCCACTTCGTGCTCACCCGCCAGGAGGCCGTCATGGGTGACTCCGATGAAATCCACCTCGACGCCTTGTGGGACCGCCAATATCGGGTTTGCTTTGGAAACCCAAGAGCCAACCACGTGCAGAGTGCGGTGTCTGTCCATTCTTGCCCAATCGTTGAGAATCCGCAGGGCGCGGTTGAGGCTGAAGATCGCGTGTGCTGGCTTCAGTCCCGCTGGAGCGTTGTAGGGCTGCACAGATTCAATGATCTTCCGACGAGCGGCCTTGAGTGGTTCGATCTTGCGCCCAGCAGCCTGGAATGTCCCAGGGGTCGAACAGACGGGGAACTCCAGCCTCTCGAAACTAGGCGGCGGATTTTGGCCCGAATCCCGAATGGCACAGGCGTAGATCGCGCCGTCCAGCGCTGCGCGAAGCTGATAGAGCATCTCCCCCAGTTCAAGGGCGAAGATCGACGGCAATGGATCGTACCGGACGGTAATGGAGATACTTCCTTCGCCCCCATCGTCGACCTCAAGATGGCTGTCGTAGGGCTCATCTTCGACGAATGCACTCCATTCTTTCGCGAAGGCATCGCGGTGAACCTTGGCTCGCGCGATCCGCTCTCGGCATCCGATGAACTCAAGAAACGGCATTTGATCGCGCGCCTTGTGGCGCTACGTCAAGCGCGGCCGCAACATCGAGCTTCACGTCGCCCGAAAGCAGGCGGGGCAGCAGCAGGTCGCGCGTTTGCCGCAGGTTTCGAATCTGACGCTGGAGCGTGTGCGTCTCCTCAGCCATGGGAATCGTTGCATCGCCGAACTTTCCCAGCACGGACGCCGACGGGATGAGGAGGTCGGCATGCTCGAACGTCGTGGCGGTCACCGCGGGATATGCGGCGCCGGTCGCGTGGTTCGTGAGGTACGCGACGAAGTCGTCAGAGGTTGTGGCGAAGTAGAGGAAAGTGAACGGAACCTTTGTCGGCGTGAGGACAGCGAATCCGGTGGGCGCTACGGTGTTTGGCTCGGGGTGCATTACCTGGGCGTGCGAACGCCGGTTCGGGCGGACGCACGACCAAAGCACGTCGCCGTGTTGAACGACGCGGCGGGCGCGGCCTGGTGCGTCGGCGAAAGCGTAGGCAGTGACGGCGTCGATCTGGCCGGGGCTGACGGAGGAGATATCGATGTAGAGGACTTCGTCCGGCGCGTCTCGCGCACTGATTTGCGCGCGGTTCCGCGCAACTCTCTCAAGCGGACCTGTTCCTTACCGCGGATAGAAGACTCGCTTCTCAGATCAGTTCGATCCGCGCGTGGTGACCATGGGTCCGTGAGAGGCGGCCGTCAGCCGTGAGGAGCGGAGCGTCTAGAAACTCGGCGACGGCAACGTACGCAGCGTCGTACGCCGACAAGGAGTCTCTCAATGCGAACGCGCGCCACGCAATCACTTCGCTGTGGTGGCGTTCGATTCCAAGATCAAAGAGCCAGTTCAGGCCGACGGTGGCGCGTTCCACATCCAGTTCCTTCTGGCGGATGAGGCGCCGCAGCCCGCTCAGAACTTCGATATCGAGCAGGTAGGGCGCGTGAAGTTCACCGCCCAGCACGCGCTGCGCCAAGGCCGTCGGCCCCTGTTTCAGAATGATCTTTAGCGCGCACGAAGCGTCGAGAACGATCAACGCCGCGGGCGCCCCTTAGCGACGATGGCCGCCGGCTTATCCCTGGTCCTAACCGTGGAGAGCGCGTCGAACCGCTTGAGCATCTCCGCGCGCGTCGGCCGCGCAGCTTCGCGTTCGAGAATGGCGAGGGCGTAGTCGGAAAGCGCCATGCCTTCCGCGGCCGCACGGGACTTCAAAGTGCGGTGAAGAGCGTCGGGCACGCTGCGGACCTGGAGCATCACTGGCATGTGATCATGCTACGAAGCATGTGCATCGCATGTCAAGACCAACCGTGATCGAGACATTCACTGCTCTGGCTGAGCCCAGCCGGTTGAGCACAGGTGTGAAGCGAGAAAAGACCCCTCTGCCGCAGCGTCATTCATCCGCCGCGCTGAGTCCTGCGTGGCTTGGTGGTCTGCATCCCGGCGCTTGCCCCCTTTTGGGGGGTTCGCCGGGATGACCCGAATACGGCCCTGAAACCGCGGCTCAGTTCTTCGAGGCCAGTTCGCGATCGCGCCGCACCAGCACGCGCTTCCCCTTGATGGTGGTGGCGCGGAGGGTTTCGATGATGCTGTCGGCGATATCCGGCGGAACCTCCAGCAGGGAGAAACGGTTGTGATCTGGATCGCGCCGATGGCCCGGGCGTCCAAACCCGCTTCGTTGACGATGGGGCCCACCGGGTCGCCCGCACGGACGTTGGCAGCGCGGCCCGCCCCTGTGTAGAGCCTCGCCACATCCCATTTCGGAGTGATCCGGTTCTTGCCACCGAACCCCTTCCCGACCGCTTTCGAGGCGTCACCCTTCGCTCCGCCGAACTTCGGCGCGGGGCCGCGCTCATGTTGGGACGCGGGCCGATCGGGCCGAATCGTGACTGACGGGATCTCCTTCGCTTCGACCCCGTCCCGGGCCTCGACCATCTTCACCGCCTCCGCCGCGACGTCCTGATGTCGAACGATGTCGAACTCCTGGGCCAGCGAATCGACCACCACGGGGAAGTGGTCGAGGTCGCCGGCGACGATGGTCTCCCGAAGCGCCGTCTTCGTCATCTCGATCCGGCGCGCCCGGAGGTCGGCCACCGTAGGCACCGCCGCGATCTGGATCTTCTGCTTGGTGAGGAACTCGATGTTCCGAAGCAGGCGGTGTTCGCGGGGCTCGGCCAGGGTGATGGCGACGCCGTCGCGTCCGGCCCGGCCGGTGCGGCCGATGCGATGGACGTAGGCCTCGGCCGAGGTGGGAACGTCTTCTCGGCCGCCTCGTCCTCGGCCCGGGCCACGATGAAGACCTTCTCGGACATCAGTCGCGCGCTCATGGTGATGAACAGGTTGTCGGCGTCGGAAGCGGCCACGGTCACCAGTGTCCGGGCGCGGTCGATGCCGGCCCGCCGCAGGGTGTCGTCATGGGTGGCGTCGCCGGCGAGGGCGACCCCGTGCCCGCTGCTGAAGCCCTGCAGTAGTTCCGCGCTGCGTTCGATCACCACGAAGGGAATCTTCTGCTGGGCGAATTCGTTTGCCACCAGCCGACCCATGCGGCCATAGCCGCAGATGATCACGTGATCGCGAAGGGAGTGGAGTTTCTTTTCCATGCGGCTCCTGTCTAATTGACCCGTCAATTCGCCGCCCACGATGGAGCTCACCGCGGAAGTGGCCGTATAGAACAACGAGAAAACGCCGGTCAGGAGCAAACCCATCGTGAAGACGCGGCCTGCGGTCGTGAGGGGATGGACCTCGAGATAGCCCACGCTGGTCAGCGTGATGACGGTCATGTAGAGCGAATCGAACGCCCCCCAGCCTTCGACCACCATATACCCGACCGTACCGCCGACCACCAGGACGATGACGACGGCGGTGGCCACGACCAGAGCGCGATATCCGGCGGGAATGGACTTCAATCGGCGGCCTTCCCGTGCGCGCGTGGGCGCGGCAGGAATCATAGGCCCACTCGCCCAGAACGGGCTTGAAGAGATGGCTGGAGGCGCCGAGACCGACCTCGGCAAGGGCCGCACACCGCAAGGTGGCTACGACGTCGACAATATCTTCGAGTACGCCTTGGTGATCGCGCTGAACCAGGTCTGGGACATGATCTCGTAGCCCACTGCGGTGGGGTGGATATGGTCGACGAACAGCGCGGGCAGCGCGCGGCCGGACTTCATGAAGGCGTCGTGAGTATCCACGTACACCGCACCCTCCTCCTCCGCCACCTGTTTGATGAGCGTGTTTTGAGCCACCACCCATTCATTCCGCGAGGCGGGCGCGCGGTTGTCATAGTCGGTGTTGATGGGCAGCAGGCTCGCCAGGAAAGCGTGGCTGCCCCGCTGGTTGATCTGACGGACGATGGAGCGCAGCGCCACCGTGGTGAAGCAGGGAAGCTGACGACAAGACAGGTCGTTCCAGTCGTTGGTGCCGTAGTACACAAGGACGAAAGCGGGCTGGATGTTGCTGAGGTCGCGGCTGATGAGATCGGCGCCGTCCGTCGAATAGGTGGCGTCGCGGCCGCGGTTTGCAACTTCGGCCGTCCCGAAATGACCGCCCAACGTCGCTTCGAGCATCCGTCGGTAGCCGTTCCCGTCACCGACCCCGGGTTCGCCGTTGGTGATGCTGTCGCCGAACGCCATGTAGACATTGGCGCGGTTCGAGCCCCGGGGCAAGGTGATGGGCACAAGGACCTGTGCGGTGGCGGGAACGCTCACTGTGATGTTCGCGGGGGGGCGATAGAAGGGAGGCAGGCTGGCCGCGGTCACGGTGAGAGTGGCGCTGCCCGCCGGAATCTGAAGTGTGGCCTCCCCGGTTTTCGCCGCGGTGGTGCCTTTCACCGCTCCGACCACAAGTTCGGCTCCGGGGATCCGCGTCCCTTCATTCGTTTCATACACTCCGTTGGCGTTCTCGTCGAGGAAGGCCACGAAAGTGACGGGGTGGGTGGTGACCTGGGGAGTGGCTATCGGAGTGGGCCCACTCGGACCGAGTCCACTCCCTCCGCAGGCGGTCAAAAACATCAGAGTGAGAATGGCGAATCGAAGACGAACCGGGCAGCGTTCCATAAAGGCCGCGGATTCTAACGTCTTCGAAAGGGAAAGGAGTGTCGGTCGACCCCGGGACTGGTTTGGCCGTCCGGATCTTTACTCGGCGCCATCCTCCCCGACCGGCCTTTGGGCTAAAGTACCCCATCCCATACCTCAGCAAACAAAACCAAGAACCAATGGCGCTCCACCACGCTACCCCGGGGACCCCCAGGCCCACCACGACCGGGTCCATCAAAAGGCCCAATCGGCGCATCACCGCGCGCATCGCCTGCCGGCTCAGCGTGTCTTACGCGGGGACTCCGGGTGAGTGGCGACCCGCGACGGCCATGGACCTCTCGCGTTTGGGGTGTCGGCTGCGCACGGGTGAAGACCTTCCTCGGGACAAGAAGGTGGCGGTGCGCGTCGAGTTTCGAATGGCCGACGAGCCGACCCTCAGCGTGGACGGCATGGGCACTGTGATGTGGACGCGCCTTGAGGGGCTGTCGTTTCAGACCGGCATCCAGTTCGACTCGGAACCCGAGGGTCTCTCCGACCTTCTCGGCATTGCGCGCTGACTAGCGGGACCGTTCAAGGTCCCAAAGCCCATTAGTTAGAAGGTCCGCCTCACCTCGAGCCGCAGCCGCCGCAGCCAGTTTGTCCGCTCGGCGACATTGGGCGCGTCCTTAAACTGCTGCATCTGGCCGATGACGTGGAATGAAGACTTCGGTGATTGCGCGAAGGCGAACTCGGCGCGATGGCCGAGCCAGCCCGTGCCCCAGAAGAAATCGTCTCCCGCGTAGGCGGCCACGGTGACGTCCTTGTCCATCGACGCATAGGTGTATTCGCCCCGGAATCGGCCGTCGATCAGCGACCCCAAAACGAGAGCGGCCCATAACCCATTCCGCTGATTCGGAGCCTTGTGGTTCCTGGCCCCGTCCAACACCACTTGCATGGGGAAGGGGGCGTCCGTACGGAAACGCAGAGCCAGGTCGATCACCCCGAATTCCCGAACCGGCGGTCCGCCGGCAACCCGGGTGTTCTGGCGGCGGATCTTGCGCTCAAGATGCTCGAGTTTGTCGAACTTGAGGTACGTGGCCGAAACGTCGACGCGCTTTCCCGAGCCGAAACCAAGATCCAGCGATCCGCCCGTGATCGTGACGCCTTTGCCGAGGCTCGCGCCACCAACGTCCTCCGAATCGCCGAACACGTGGCCGCCGCGCGAGTAGATGCCCGAGGCCCTGGCGGTGGGTTCGCCGGTCCCGCCCTGGTGAAGGACCCACACCGCGGACCCGCCCTGGATGCGCAGATCCTTGTCCCAGATCATGTCGGTGACTCGGAAGGGCATGGCCATCCGGCCTGCATTCACCTTGACGCCGCCCAGATTGATTCCGAGGTAGGCGAGATCGAGACGGATTGAGCGGGAATCGTAGTTGTCGCGGATCAAGGCCAGGGGCAGCGGGACGTCCTTGGGTTCGAGATTGTTGTCGCGCGAGTAGATGATGTCGGCGCCGAGGCCCATGCGCAGGCTGTCCGTTTCCACCTCGAAACGGGGGCGCACCTGGAAGCGCGTGCGATTAGCGGGCACGGGATCGGGCTTCACGAAGAAGTTGTCGTTCCACTCGTGGCGGATGATGAAATCGCCGATGATGGGCGCTTGTTTCTGCGGCTGCTGGGCGAGGGTGGTTGAGGTCAGGGCGCAGATGAGGAGAACCAGACCGGGACGTTGGGTGACGCGAGCCGCCGCTAATGTGTTCATTCCCCGGGGAGTCTAACGGGAAGATGGATGTATGCCGCGCCCGTTCCGGCTACCATCCAGGGCATTGTGAAAGACGCCCGAAGAGTCTCGATCGTGATTCCCGCGTGGAACGAGGCCGCGACGATCGGCGGGGTGATTCGCGAGGTGCTGTTGGTTCTCGATCCCGTGATGTCCGGAGCGTTCGCCGTGGTCGTGGTTGTGGTCGTGGTCGACAATGGATCCACCGATGACACCGCAGCGCGTGCGCGCGAGGCGGGGGCGGTGGTGGTGTCGGAAAACCGCCGCGGTTACGGCCAGGCCTGTCTCACCGGGATCGCGGCCTCGGCGGGATCAGACTTCGTGATGTTCATGGACGGAGACGGCAGCGACGATCCGGCCGGGATCCCGTCCCTGCTTCGCCCGCTTCAGGACGACCTCGCGGATCTGGTCATCGGCTCGCGCGAGAGGGGGGTCTCAGAGCCGGGAGCGCACCCCTGGCACGCGGTTTACGGAACGCGGCTGTGTGTGACCCTGATGAACGTCCTGATTGGAACGAAGGCTACCGACCTCGGCCCCTTTCGCGCCATTTCTTACGCGGCGCTGCAGCGGCTGGACATGAAGGACACCACCTTCGGCTGGACGACGGAGATGCAGATCAAGGCTCATCGCGCGCGGCTGCGCACCGCCGAGGTCCCGGTGAACTACCGGTGTCGCCGGGGAGGCCACAGCAAGATCAGCGGTTCGTGGCCGCAGAGCGCGCGCGCGGGGATCAGGATCCTGAGCCTTATCGCGAAGATGGCCTCCGCACCCTCGCTACCGTGAGCCCGCGCGGAACGGCTTTCGCTGCGCGCCGAACGCACCGCCCTCGCGACGAGGCCGGCTGCTCGTCACCTCGCCGCCCGAGGCCTCGGAGCCGCGGAGAGCCTGCCGGCTGTTGGTCGCGGCGGCCTGAGCGAAACGGTCCGCGCGAATGCCGGTTCCGATCACCGGGGGCCGCGCGGGACGCGACCCTCGCTCCGTGGTTGACGCACCCTGAGAGCGCTGTCCGCCCTGACCTCCGCGTCCGCCCGAGCCTGAGGCCCCTTGCCCCCCCCGATTCGCCCCGAAGCGGGAGTAGGGCTTGGGGCTCGAAGACCGTCCGCGTCCGGCACCGTCCCGGTCGCCGCGGAACTTCGCGGCCTCGGGTGCGTTGGTCTTCTGCGCCGCGTAGTCGAAGTCGGGCAGAGTGATGCGCGGCATGCGGCTGCCGATGGCGCGTTCGATGGCGCGGAGAGCGCCTTCTTCCTCGGGCGAGACGAAGGCGAAGGCGTCGCCCTGAGACTGGTTGCGGCCGGTGCGGCCGACCCGGTGGATGTAGTCCTCGTGCGTGGGCGGGATGTCGAAGTTAACCACGTGAGAGAGCGACTCGACATCGATGCCGCGGGCCGCGATGTCGGTGGCCACGAGCACGGAGAACTTGCCTTCCTTGAACCGGCGCAGGGTTTCGGTG
>CAZFQH010000039.1:0-15684 GCA_964520805.1 uncultured Acidobacteriota bacterium
TGGTGGACCTGCCCCGCGGCTTCTCTGTGCCGCCAGGCGCCATTCTCTTCGTGATAGCGCGGGAGGCCGGATTCGACAGTGGTCCGCCGGTGGCCGTGAAGCGGGTGCCCGCCGTCAACTTCCCCATCACCGTAACTCTGTCCGAAAAGGACTCGATGGCCGGCGAGTCTCTCCCGGGCCTCATCCGCATCGACGCGCGAGTGGATCGCGACGGTGATCCGATGACGAAGGATGCGCGGGACCCGGTGGCGAGTGAAGACAACGTACGGCCAGGCTCAGGTCAGACCCTGCTGGTTCTGACCCCCGTCAAATAGCGCCCGCCTGGGAGTCTGGGTAGCCTGGCTACGATGGGCGCACCATCGACCCGGCAAGATATCCGGGACATGAAAGCCGCCTTCAACTGCCTCAAGGCGCGTAAAGATACTCCCGGCCAAAGCGAGTCCATTACCTTCGAGTCCCGGGGGGACCTCCCTACCCCTCATGCCGGCCGGGCATCAGGGGTAGGGGAGGACAACCTAGGGTCAGGCCTCGCCGTTGCTTCGGAGCGACGCCTCGAACTAGAACGTGATCTTGGCGCCGATCTGCAGGCTGCGCTGATCGTAGGCCGCGGTGGCGCACGGTGTCACCGCCGGTGAACCGCATCGGATGACGGTCGACGGGATCGCGGTAGTGGGGTTGCCAAGGGCGTCAGTCGCCACGATACGGTTGACCGTGGAGATGCTCAGGCGATTGAGGAGGTTCTTGCCTTCGCCAAAGACCTCCAGACGACGCTTCCCGAAGTTGAAGAAGCGAACATAGCGGCCATCGATGGTCACCGAACTGCCGAGCCGGCCGGTGTTACGGCCGATCCCCAGCGGGCGATCGTTCGCGGCATTGCCATCGTTGTTGAGATCGCGATTGGTGCGGATATTGAAGGGCAGGCCGCTGTTGGCCTGGACGATGAGCCCGAGCTGGTTGTTGTTGATCAGCGCAGCGCCCAGGCCCTCGCCTGAGACCTTGGGCTGAAGCAGAGTCGAAAGGGCGAAGGTGTGAGTCTGGTTGAACGGGGCCAGACCCTTGTCCCGATCGAGGTTTGAGGGATCGGAAACGCGGTCATCGCCCGACGCCAGAACGTAGCCGGGAAGCGGTCCGTTGTCCTCGCTCTTCGCGATGGTGTAGTTCGCCTGCATCTGCCAGCCGTTGCGCATCCGCTTGTTCATGGTCACGGTTAAGGCGTTGTAGGCCCCTTCGCCCTTGGACTGAACCACGTCGATCGCGTTGAAGTTGCTGTTCGGACGGGTCGAGCTATAGACCGGGCGGCCATCGCCCAGGGTGGCGCCTGAGGCAGTGAGGTTGGTGTCGATCAGGACGGGCATGTTGCCGCCCACGGAGTTGATGTAACCAAGGCTCATCGCGATGTCTTCCGTGAGAGCGCGCTCGATCTGGATGTTCGAAAGGAGAGCCCACTGCGTCTTGTAGTCGGAGGCGATCGCGATCACCGCCTGCCTGGGCGGGGTGGCGGTGGCGATGAGGTTCGGGAAGGCGGGGGCTCCGGCTACGGTGGGACCACCCGTGAAGGTGAGCGACTTGGGATCGCCGTTGCGGAGAATCGCGTCTTCGTACAGGTTCAAAAGGGGCGGCTCGTACATGAGGCCGGTGGAGGCCCGCAGAACCGTCTTGCTCTCCGCGTCGAGCGACCAGGAGAAGCCGGCCCGGACTCCGAAGTTGTTCTTGTCGTCATTGAACGATGCGGAGAGTGGATTGGCCGCGAACGGGCGCGAATCCGGAACGTCGAAGAGATCGTAGCGGGCTCCATAGAGGAGTTTGAAGCGGGGAGTGACCCACACGTCGTCCTGAACAAAGAGACCGATGAACTTGGTCTTATAGGCCACGGTGGGATCGCCGAGGTCCTGAGTGAAGGACGAGTACGCGCGCGGATTGGTGCCATTCTTCGCGGCCAGGTAGTTCGCCACGGAAGTGAAGGAGTACTGCGCGCGCAGGGTGTTGACTCGGGAATCGTCGATGGCTTGAACGTCCACGCCGGCCTTAAGGCTGTGTTTGCCGGCCGTCCAGGAGAAGTTGTTGACGATCTGGAAGATCTTCGTGGTGAAGTCGAACCCGGCGCTCTGGGTGCCGTCGAGCGGATTGCCGAAGTTCATGGCCTGGGCGCCAGTGATATTGACAGCCACACCGGTCACGGAACCGTCGCTGGCCGTGCGGGTCTGGTTGCGCTTCGCGTACTGCACGCGGAGTTCGTTCACCTTGTTGCCGCCGAACTGGGAGATGAGCTGGGCGGAAACTGAGTTCATCTTGTCGCCGAAGTCGGTGGCGCGCTGGATGGTGTTGGCCCCGCCGCCGATGTTGTAGGGCGAGTCGTTCTTGAACCAGAACTCGCGGACGGAGAGCTTGTGCGAGGAATTGATCTGGTGATCGATCTTGGCGATGGCGAAGTGAACCTTCTGGACGGCGGGGATGACGCCGTCACCGATGACCGAAGCGGGCAATCCCGCGGCGGCGAAGTTGTCCTTGACCGACTGCGCGATCACGCGATCGGCGGAGAGGTCACGGTCGACGTACTCATAGCCCACGTAGAAGTGGGTGCGGTCCTTGCGGATGGGGCCGCCGAGAGTGAAGGTGGTGTTGTTGACGTGGGTGTCCGGCTTCTGGGTTCCGGTGAAGTAGAAGGGCGTCTCGGAGAAATCCTTGCGGCGGAGGCGAAAGCTCACCGTGCCGCTCAGATTGTTGGAACCGGACGGGGTGATGGCGTTGTAGACCATGCCCGTGGTCTGGCCGAACTCGGGAGCGAAGCCGCTGGTCTGGACGCGAACTTCCTTGACCACGATCTCGGAAACCGGCAACAGGCGGAGGCCGGCGCGGTCCTTCTGGGTGTTGGTATTCCCATCGATCTGGTAGCTCGTGTGCATCTGCGATCCGTTGCCGTTGATGCGGGCGGCCCCGAACTCGTTGTTCTCATAGCCGGTGACGTTCGGCTGGAGGAACGCGAAGTTGTAGGGATTTCGCGAAACCAGGGGCAGGTTCTTGATCTCCTCCTCGGAGATCGTGCGACCGATGTCGACCTTGCCCGGGTTCGCAACCGGAGCTTCACCGGTGACGGTGACGGTCTCGGTCATGACGCCGGTCTCGAGGGTGGCGTTCACCACGACACCCTGGCCCGCGGACAAAGTGAACCCGGCGCGTTCATAGGCTTTGAAGCCCGAGAGTTCGACCCGGACCTTGTAGGAACCCAGGGAGAGAAGCGGGGCTCGGTAGTTGCCGGCCGCATCGGTGACGATGGTCTTGCTTTCACCGGTTGAGGTGTTGGTGACGGTCACGTTCACGCCGGGCAGCACGCCGCCGGAGGAGTCTTTCACCACACCTTCGATGAGGCCGTTCATGGCTTGCGACTGGGCAAAAGCGCTGGTGGACACCAGCAGCATCAAGACACTGGTAAGAAGTTTGCGCAACATATGGCTTTCAACTCTCCTATTTGATGGGTTTTCCTGCAGCGCCTTTTGGAGCGCGACTTTTGAAGCCTCTGCCGTCCACAGGGGTCACACGGGGTATGCCGCTATTGTAGTCGGCGGAAGGCCGTGGTGTTCAAACGATCGGGGGCGTGGCCTCCCTTGGCAACGTTGAGGAGGAACCTGTGTGAATGGCCCAGGATCGAGGGCGGCCAGAAGGGCCGCCTACCTTGGGGAATTGGGCATCCCCGGCACGATTCCGTGCTCGGACTTGAGTCGCTCAAGCGCCGCGATCCGTACCGGGCGGCGAACGTCGTGATCCACCGGGCGGTACCCCGGCCCCACTTCGGCGAGTTTTCCGCGATGCATGAGATTCTCGCGATCGATGATGAGCTCGGCGCGCGACGTTCCAACGAGATCGTTCTCGCGGCTCATGAAAATCGCCTCCTCCGGGCAGGCATCGACACAGAAGCCGCAGAAGACACAGCGAAGCAGATCGATCTCGAAGCGAGTCGGATATTTCTCGATCTTCTTCTCGGGGCGCTCGCCGGCCTCGATATAGATGCATTCGGCCGGGCACACCGTGGCACACATGTAGCAGGCCACGCATTTGGGGGTGCCGTCTTCCCGCGCGGTCAGAAGATGAACTCCACGATAACGGCCGGAAATGTTGCGCTTCTTCTCGGGATACTCGATGGTGGCCGATCGGCCCTTCACGAAGAGGGTCTCAAGCATGTTCTTGAGGGTCAGCCACATCCCATAGAGGATGGGGTAGTAGCCGGGACGAGTGTCGCGGTTGACGGTGATGACGCTTGAGGCCATGGGTTGCTTCGTCTCTCGTTCTACGCGGTGGCCTGAGCCTGGATATTTCCGCCGGCAATCACACCCTTGGAACCCAGGCTCCGATGAGTGAGATCCCCGAGGGTCTTCATCTCGACCGCCATCTCCACGAACACATCCCCCGCGGTGGCGGCATTGAGGGGCTGACCCAGGCGGGCCAGAAGGGCGAGAGCGATCTCAAAGCGGGGCCGGGCATCGCCGGGCGCATCAAAGGCTCGTTTGAAACGCTGCACGCGGTTCTCGAAATTGGTGAAGGTGCCGTCCGCTTCCGCCCACATCGCCGCGGGAATGACGGCATGGGCCGCCTGAAGGTGCGGCCCCTGATGGGTGGCCATCACGGCAACGTAGGCAATGTTCTTCGCCGCGTCGGCGACCGCCGGATCATTGAGGAGATCCGCGTCCTGGAGGACGAGCACCTGCACCTTGCCCGCGCGGCAATCGGCCAAAAGGACATCAACACCGCTCACCCCAAGGCCCAGATTCAGAAGGCCCTGAGTGTTCGGATGGCGGTCTTCCCGCTGAAGGATCTGGTCTTTGCGAACCGCCACTTTGTCCTGAGGGTTGCCCACGCGGAAGTCGAGCCGGCCGCCTACCGAAAAGGCCAGTTTCTTGAACGCGAACGCGTCCTCATTGCTCGCATGAGGCGAGGCAAGGAACGCGGTGGCGGCCCCCGCGGCCTGGAGTTTCGCAGCCACTTCATCGAGGATTTCAGACGGAGCGGCCACCGTGCCGCCGTGACGATGCGCGGCGGTCACACGGTCGGCACCGATGGTCTTGTACAGATCGCGCCCGGGATCGCAGAGCCATGACTTGTTCACCTCGACGTTGCGGCGGGGACGGATGCGGTAGGCCTCGCCGTCGCGGTGGTCGATGGTGATGTTGCAGCCGGTGGAGCAGCCGGGGCAGATGGAATCCGTTTCCTTGAGGAACCAGACCCGCATCTTGAAGCGGAAGTCCTTCGACAGGAGCGCTCCCACCGGGCAGACGTCCACGAGGTTGCCCGCATATTCGTGGGTGATCGGGCCGCCGTTGTAGGTCGAAATCTGGGTGGAGCCGCCGCGGTTCACGAATTCGAGCAGGTTCGTGTTCGTGACCTCGCGCTCGTAGCGGATGCAACGGGAGCAGACGACACAGCGCTCGGCGTCGAGCAAAATGGGGCCGATGTCCACCACTTTGCGCTTCGCGATCTTGTCCTCGAGGACCGTGCGGGAGTCATGGAGCCCGTTGTCCATGTACTGATCCTGCAAATAGCACTCGCCCGCCTGATCGCAGACCGGGCAGTCGATCGGGTGATTGACGAGGAGGAACTCGAGAGTGTTCTTTTGCGCTTCCTTGGCCTTCTCGCTCGTGACCTGGGTCTTCACCACCATGCCCTCGATCACGGGGGTCCCGCAGGCGATCTGAAGCTTGGGAAACTTCTCGATCTCGACCAGACACATGCGGCAGTTGCCGTCGACCGGCAGGTCGTCGTGATAGCAGAAGCGGGGAACGCGGACGCCCGCCTGCTCGGCCGCCTGAATGACGGAAGTGCCGGGTGCGACTTCAATCTCCGTGCCGTCGATAGTGCACTTGGGCATTTTTATCGGTCCAGTTCTCCTGCAACCACGTTCAGCCCGATTATTGAGAGACGAGGGGGGCCAGAAACGGACCCGGCCCCCCTCGTGCACCCCCGCGCCGCGAACGATCCACAGTTCTCTTTGAGGGGTCGCTCGCCCGAGTGAGTCGGGCTTCGCGACGACTGGTGTGCGGATCGAGCGGCGCTTCTCATCGGTCCAGTTCTCCTGCAACCACGTTCAGCCCGCCGATTATTGCGACGGCGTCCGCGAGCATGGTGCCCTTGATCATTTCGGGATAGGCCTGGTAGATGTTGTAGCAGGGCGGGCGGACCTTGACGCGGGCGGGATGTTTCTTCCCGTCGCTCACGATGTAGTAGCCGAGTTCGCCGTTAGCGCCCTCGACATAGCCGTAAACCTCGCCGGGGGCGGCCAGGATGCCGTCATAGACCAGCTTGAAGTGGTTCATCAGCGACTCGATGTTCGAGTAGACCTCGGACTTGGGCGGAAGGGCTACCTTGCGATCGTGGGTGATGAAATCGCCCTTCGGCAGCTTCTGAAGCGCCTGGTCGATGATGCGCAGGCTCTGCTTGATCTCTTCCACTCGAACCAGATAACGGTCGTAACAGTCGCCCACCGTGCCCACCGGCACGTCGAAGTCGTACTGCTCGTATCCCGAGTACGGATGATCCCGGCGGATGTCGTAGGCGATCCCGGAACCGCGCAGGCAGGGGCCCACCCAGCCATAGGAAAGGGCGTCCTCCTTGGAGAACGTGCCGATGTCCTTGAACCGGTTCGCGAAGATCGCGTTCTTCGTGAGCAGGTTCTCCATCTGCTCGGTGACTTCACTGATCCACACCATCGTCTTGCGGCAGCGGGCGTCGAAGTCGTCCGGAACGTCCTGGGCGACCCCACCGATGCGGACATAGCTGACCGTGAGGCGGGCGCCGCAGACCGAGTCGAGCAGATCGTAGATTTCTTCACGAGCACGGAACACCACGAAGAAAGGCGTGATGGCGCCGAGATCGACCACGTTCGTGGTGATGCAGATGAAGTGGTCCATGATCCGAGAGAACTCGGAGAGGATCACGCGGATCGCTTCGGCGCGGGCGGGGGCTTCGACACCGAGGAGTTTCTCGACCGCGAGCGCCCATCCATGGCCATTGATGAAGGCCGAGCAGTAGTTCAGCCGATCGGTGTAGGGAATGATCTGCCAGTACGTCCTCTCTTCCGCCATCTTCTCGAAGTTGCGGTGCAGGTAGCCGATTTCGGCGGCGGTGTCCTTGATGGTCTCCCCGTCCAGAAGAACCTGCACGCGGAAGGTACCGTGCATGGCGGGATGGGACGGACCGACGTTGAGGACAAGATGTTCGGAGCCTTCAGGGACGTGAAGGAGCCATTCTTTGGGCTTCTTGTTGACGAAACGTTTGCCGGTGGCGAAGTCCTTCCGCATCGGGTGACCCACAAAATCGTCGTGGGTCAGGATGCGGACCAGATTCGGATGACCGGTGAAGACGATCCCGTACAAATCGAAGGCTTCCCGCTCAAACCAGTTGGCACCCTTGTAAATCTCGGTGAGAGTGTCGCAGGCGGGGTTCTTTTCGGGAACCGCGGTCTTGAGCCGGATGTGGTGCTTGTGGGTGACCGAATACAGGTGCAGTGCGACCTCGAAGCGGTCCGGACGGGACTCGTCGTTGAGATAGTCGACGCCGCACAGGTCAAGGAACAGCTTGTAGTCGAGTTCGGGATGATCGCGCAGCGTGCGCGCCGCTTCTTTCCACGCCGTGGGGGCCACCGTGATGGCAAGGTCGCCTCGGTACTCGGTGACCCGAAGAACCTTCTCCCCGAATCTCTCCGAGAGGATGCGATAGGCGGGTTTGACGAGGGCTGAATCGCGGTCGAGGGCCTTCATGCTAGGCATGATGGGAGCCGCTCCCCGGCTCGTCGCGCTCTTCGGTCAGCTTGAAGTGGATCCGGCCGCGCGGGTCGAGGCCAGTGGTCGCCCGCTGCGCGTCGTCGTCGGCCCAGGCGAGTCGACGCTCGCGCCGGTCGTTCGAACCTTCGGCACGTGCGCCCACCCGATGTTCGCCCTGGGGCCGCTTCGCCTGCTCGCCGTTCTTGATGCGCTCCTGAATTTTCATGAGGGCGGCGAGGAGCGATTCGGGAGTTGGGGGGCAGCCGGGCACGTACACGTCCACGGGGATGATTTCGTCGATGCCCTGCATCGTATGGTAACTGCGGTAGAAGCCGCCCGTGGAGGCGCAAACGCCCATCGAGATCACCCATTTGGGCTCGGGCATCTGGTCGTAGATGGTCTTCAGAATCGGGCCCATTTTGTCGACGACGGTGCCGGCCACCAGGAGCAGATCGGCCTGGCGGGGAGAGAAGCGGAGGACTTCGGATCCGAAGCGGGCCACGTCGTAGTGGGAGCCCGTAAATGCCATGAATTCAATGGCGCAGCAGGCGGTTCCGAACGGGAAAGGCCAGATCGACGACTTGCGTCCCCAGTTCACGACCGCGTCCACTGTGGTTGTGATTATGTTTCCGCCCTCGTGCACGCTCTTGAAGTGCGTGGGATCGACGTATTTGCCCGTGATGATGTCGAGCAGGCCCATTTCGTGTCCTTAAGGTTTCTTCTGGAGGCGCCATGCACGAAGACCGAAGATCCGGCCAGTCGGCGCAGCGAGCGGCGAATGATAAACCAGTAGTCGCGGTATCCGCGGTGAGGTGGTTTATGGTTTCTTGATGGAGCGCGCAAGAACAGGGCGCACCCTTCTGCTCCTTGCGCTGGTTCTGCGCGTTGGTTCTGGCTCGACGCCGCGATTGGTAAGCAGCTACTTCAGGGCGAGGAGCGCCGCGCCGAGCCTAGCCATTCCGGACTCGATCTGAGCTTCGCTCACTGAGCCGACACTGAGGCGCATCCAGCCGGTGTCGCCCGGCACGCCGAAGGCCTGGAACGGGACGACCCCAAGCCCCGCTTCCTCGAGGAGGAAGCGACGGACGTCCTCGTTGGTCTTGATCTCCTCCCCGTTCGCGGCCTTCTTTCCGAAGGGGTGAACACGCGCGCTCACGTAGATGGCGCCGGTGGGCTCGATGCTGTCCGTCGCATGACCAAGAGCCTTGAGCTTCTGGAAACCCTGATGGAGTGCGGTCAAACGCCGCGTGAGTGCAGGCTTGAGCGTCGCGTGGTAGGTCGCGATGGCCTGGTCGTCGCCCAGCATCACCGCCGACGCGGTCTGCTCGGGCTTGGGCGCCCATCCGCCCATGTGCATGAGCATCGTATTCATCTTCGCGATGACGTCCTGGGGACCAAGGGCCCAGCCCACGCGCAGACCAGTCGCGGCGAAAGCCTTGGACATGCCGTCGATGAAAATCGTGTATTTCGCCATCTCGGGAACGAGCGCGCACGGGGTCACGTGTTCGACGCCGAATGACAGCATCCAGTAGATGTGGTCGTACAGGAGGTAGATCGGACGATCGCCGCGCTGCTCGCGCGCTTCGTTTTCGCGAAGGATCGTTTCCGAAAGCTTCAGGATCGCCGCCCTCGGCGTCGTCGTGCCCGAAGGATTAAGAGGCGTGTTTACAATGAGAACACGCGCTTTGCGTATCGCGGCATCGAGCGCTCCCGGACGCGGTTGAAAGGCGTCCTCGGGCGCACAGATCACCGCTTCGCCAAAAGCTCCCACGATGTCCGCGTAGAAAGGGTAGTTCCAGCAAGGGGCGGGATAGGCGACGGTTTCCCCGGGTTCAACCACCACCCGCAGCATCGAGTAGATCAGAGGGCGTGCGCCTGCGGCAACGAGAACGGAATCGAGCGGATAGTCGAGGCCCAGGTGGCGCGAATAGAAACCGCGGACGGCCTCGCGGAGAGACGGCAGTCCCGCCGCGGGCGGATAGTTCGTGGCGCCGGAGTCGAGGGCGGCTTTGGTGGCCTCCCGGAGCTTTTCCGGAATCGGGAAATATCTCGGGTCGAAGTCGCCCACGGTGAGGTCGCAGACATCTCGACCGTCGGCCAGCAGGGCCCGGATCTCACCCGCTACTTTGAGAATGCCTGAAGGCTCAAGCTTGTCGGCAAGGGTCGAAAGACGAGAGCCTCCGGAAATCCGAACGAGAGACTCGATGCTGGGGGTGGCGAGCGCTTCGGGCATAGTGCGAATGTTACGTGGTCACACTTTCCGGAGGAGTGCGTGCGGGGATCTCGGAAGTCGGAGGACGAACGGGAACAAGGGAGAGCCAGAGGAACACGAAGATTGTCGGCTCGAGGAAGAACCGATACCGCATGTTTTCTCCACTCTCGAAAACGATGGTGACCGCGGCCACGTACAGGGCCGGGAGGGCGATCCCCAGGCCGTGCAACAACGCGTGCCTTCTCTTCTCCGTCTGCTGCTTGAAGCATCGCCTTATCCAGAGCCCAGCCGACAGCCCCAGGAGGAGAAGAAAACTGGAACCTGAGAAAACGTACTCGAAGGGCCGGCGCCAGGGAAGGCGGTCCACAATGACGTGCGAGGAGTGGCGGCTGGTGGGACGTAGGTAGAAGTCGAGGTTGGTTTTCAGAATCTCCAGAACCCTGGCCGGCGTGAGCCGCCGTAGCAATGCCTTGTACTCCTCCATCTGAGCGAAGGAGCGTTTCAGGAACGCCTCCTGGTTGTAGTTGTACTCGCCGTTCAATTTTTCGGCGCGGCGCAGCACGAAGGCATTGAACCGGTCCGTGGTCTTCGGGAGTTCCACGCTGGTCATCCCATGGCAGTACTCGGAAAGACCCTTGCAGAAGCTGTCGGGACCGAACGACGAGGTGGTGGTCAGTCCGAAGAGAACGTACTGCTTGGCCAGAAAAGCGAACATCACGAGGCCAATCGGCAGCAACACCCGCAGGGCGCGCCCCCGCGGCACCGCCATGAGCCCCAGGCTCACCGCCAGCACGACCAGGAACGGCCATTGAAAAACCGAACGCGTGAAAAACAGCAGAAGGGACGAGGCAACCAGTTGCCCAGAGACCGGTTCGCCTTCGCCGAACCGCCACAGCGCCCAGAACAACCAGAGAATGAGCGTCCCGGACAGTAGGGTTGTGTCCAGGAAAGCCGCGTAGAAAATCGGGCCGGGCAGGAGCAGAAAGATCGCCGTCCCAAGCACCGCGCAACGTGATCCCTGCCCTCGTCGCAACCACGAAAAGATCAGAAGGACGGTGGCCGCATAGACAAACAGCCAAAGGACATAGAGCCGCTCATCCACGCGTCGCACCAGAGCCTCACCGTGCGTATTTGGATGGAAGGCTGCGAAAGTGGCGCGAATCGCGTCGAAAAGCGGGGGCTGAATGTGGTTGTACCAGAGCGACTTGAAGGGCTCGACGCGCAGGTCGCCCAGGCTCACGGTCTGCATCATGTATTCCGAAGTCCAGGCGTGGAAGTACAGGTGTTCGGCGGCTTCATTCCGAAAGCGTTGCTCGAGCAGGAACATCCACAGGAAGGCCGCAACGAAGACCGAGAGGCGGGGCCAGCGACGTAGAACGCGGGTCACGACCGTGGTTTCTCTCTCACCCAGGCCGGGCAGGAGGGATCGCGCACCGCCTCATAGAGCCGATCGCTTTGGTAGACGCCGATCTCCCGGAAGCACCGGCCCTCCCTGAAGCGCTGAATGAGTGGATCGAGGCCGCCCATCCGCCCCGCGGGCAAGATCAAGTAGCGAAGGCGGGTTTCGTTCAGGAGGAAGTGGGCGGCCTTGGATTCATCGATCGGCTGATAGCTGTCGGTCAACCAGTGGTTCTGAATGGTCGTCTCCAGGTGGGTGGTCAGGGCAGGAATGAAAGCACCGCCGCCGTTTAATGTTTCAAAGCCGCGCCGCGCCGCCCAAATCAGCGGGGGCGCCGCGTAAGGCGGAATCTCGAGCACGGGTCCTTCCGGAAGCTTCGCCATTGCCTCATAAACAGGAGGGACGCCGGGCGCCACTCCAAAAAAGGCGTTCGCGGGCGTGAGCGTCTCGACCGTGCCCAAAGCCAGAAGTATGGCGGCTGCGGCCTTCCGGCCTTTTGCCATGAGAACGAAACCGAAGGCGGCCAGCACCGACATCAGCATCACGGCCACCGCGGTGAGCGTCTCGGGGTGGCGCATGCTCGAGAAGGGCGGCACCAGAGCGAGGATCCGGTAGAGACCACCGGGTTCGCCCAGGCCGAGCCAGAACAACGCCAGCATGGTGAGGCCCAAAGTCTTCTCCCGCGGGCCACCGCGCCATAGGGCGACCCCGCCGAGCACGATCACTGCGAAACCGGGAAAGAGAGGCTCCCCCGACCCTGGATTCCAAAGGCGATGAAGAGAGGATCTAGAACCAGTGTCGGCCAGCGTCCACGAACCCTTCGCGAGTTCGCGGCTTGTCCTTGCGAGGCTCTCCTCAGCATGGAGGCTCCCGTAGGCAAAGAGATACGGGGCCAGAAGCACCGTGGCCAAAGCCGCCGCCAACAGACCCCACCGGAAACCACTCCACGAGGGCCTTCGGAGAAGAGCCACCGCGGCAATGACGGTCGCCGCGACACCGTAGTAGCCCGACGACGAGGCCACGAGTGCGAAAGAGGCTCCCGCCAGGAAGGCCCACCCACGCGACGACCCCTCGGAGAGCAGTCGGTCGAGGGCGAGGACGAAGATGGGCAGCCACCCCACCGACAGCAGATTGAGATGTACATAGTGAAGCGACTGGTGCGAGCCCAAAACGGCGGTGATTCCAGCGAAGACTCCGGCGGGTATCGACTGGGTCCAGGACCGGGCCAGAAGGCAGAAGGCCCAGCCTGAAAAGGCCAGGGAGAGCCAGGTGGCCAGATTGAACCGGACCAGGGGTTCTTCGGCGAAGAGAGAGAAAGGAGCCATCAACACCACCGTCCCGATCGAAAGATCGCTGCGCAGCACCGCGTTCTTCGCGGGATGGAACATCCGACCGTCGAAACGGTCGCTCGAGAAACCGTGATCGAGCAGCCAGTTCAGGATGTAGAGGTGATGAGGCGGGTCGGTGCCCGCAGGAATGGTGTCCTCAAGGTACAGAGGCAGCGGACGCAGGACAAAACCAGCCGCGGCCACGAAGAACGCGAACAGGGCGAGTTCGCGAAGAAAGCTCTTCACGACGCTTTGCTGGGGGAGCGCCGGGGCCTGACTTCGAGGGTCTCCCCACGCGGGAAACACAGCTTCCGAAAATTGCAGCGGCGGCAGATGCGCGGCTTGTCGATGCGGGGGAAATCCTCGATGCGGGCAAGGTTTGCCTCCGGAACGTTGAGCAGGGCGCGCATCGTCTTGGCGCTTCGCGTGACAAAACTTCGGGCGGTGTCGAGCACCGGCTGGGAGACGTCCTTCCGCACGTAGCGCGGCCAGATGAGGTAGGCGAGCTCGGTCGAGATCTCGGTCGCGGATTTCGCCCAGCCCTTTTCGGCCGCGTACAAGGCGTAGCCCGCGATCTGCACATCATTGAACTTCCCCGCTCGGCGACCGGTCTTCCAGTCCACAATCCGAACTCTTCCCCGCTCGTCGCGGAAGGCGAGGTCCATTCTGAGGAAGACCGGCACGTCGTCCACGTGGAACGAAACAAGCTCCTCCATCGACAGCCAGGAGGACCGTGAAACCTTGAACGCCTCCCGCAGCAGAGGCGACTTAAAGAAGTTGTGCAGCGATCGCATGACGATTCCGACGAGGTTCTTCTTGTCTTCCTGCTCAATGGGCTGGACGTACTCATGTTCGAAGAGGCGGAAACCGTTCGTCCCGCTTTCACTCTCCTTCCACTCCTTGAGCATCCTCTCGTGGACCACCGATCGGATCAGGGCTTCCTGCACCGTGGTTTCGGGGATGGCGTCGCTCGTGCGCAGGAAATCCTCGATCGTCTCGTGGACTACCGAGCCTGCCCAAAGCGCCAGGGCGGAAAGCCGCTTCAGTCGCTGAACTTCGGGATCATCGAGGACGCCGTAATAGGAGTAGTAATACTTTCGATAGCAGGTCGCGAGGGTGTCGTGCCGGGAAGCCGACCAGGCGAAGGCGCGGGGATCCCGCACGGACTCTTCGGCCTTCAAAGAGAAGTCGGGCGCTTTCGTCGGATTCAAACCGCCACCTGCCGTCCGAGGGATGTGAACAATACGAAGCGGCGCGACTGATGCGAGTCGGAGGCGAGGGCCAGGCCCCGGGCATATCGTCGGAGCTGGGCGGCATGGTGCGAAGCCTGGGCCAGGACCTGATCCTCGGCGATCGCCTCGGTCTTGTAGTCCACAACCACCCAGCCCTTCTCGTCTTCGAAGGCGAGATCGCAGACACCTTCGAGCAGGCGGTCGTCGTCGACATAGCTGATCGGCACCTCGCGAAACACGCGGGCGGCCCGCGCGGCCTCGCGCATGATGGGCAGAGAGAGAACCGCCTCGGCCTGGGCCTCGGCGCGCGCCACCTCTTCTTTGGTGAGCGGGAAACCGGGGGCCAGGGAGGGCGCCATACGCCGCACCGAGTGGGGATCGTTGAAGTCAGCGAGTTCGAGAAGTCGGTGGACAAAGGAACCGAAGACTCGTCCCACGAACTCCGGCGGCTCCACGCGAGGGGGGGACTCTCGCGCGGCGTCTTCTCGAATCGCGATCGGCGGAAGAGTGGCTTCGGAGGCGGCGGCGATGAGGGCGGTGCGCCGGGCCACAAAGCCTCCGAGGTCTGCCGGTGCTTCCTCCGGCCCCTCTGTTCCCAAAAACGCGTGTTCCTCCGGCAGCGCCACCGGGCCGGTGTCGAGGTTCAAGACGTCGGCGCTCGGAATCGAAACCTCTTTTGCGATCTCGTGCCAAAAATCTCCGACCCGCTCCGTGGGCGGAGGAATAGGAACGACGAGCCAATCACGGGCTCTCGTGCAGGCGACATAGCGGAGGCGATGGGTTTCTTCGCGCAGTCTCGCTTCTTCCTTAAGCGCCAGCACATCCCAGTCCGGAGGCTGGCAGTCCTTCACGAAGCCGAGAGCAATCTTGCCCTCTTCCCGTAAAGGCACCATATCGACTCGGGGCTGGAACTTGTCGAGACAGTCATAAAGGATGACCACCGGCGCCTCAAGGCCCTTCGCTTTGTGGATCGTCATGATTCGCACGGTATGCGGATCGCCCGGACGCGAGGAGGGAAGGTCGGGCTCTTCACCGGCGCCGTCGAGGCGGTTGGCGAGAAGCAGATTGAATCCCCGCAGGGTCAGCAGACCGAGGCCTTCGGCCTGGCGGGCCAGATGGGCCACTTTGCGCAGGTTGGCGATGCGGGGCCTGGCCCGCGTTGTCGAGCCGCGCTCGGCCGCGTGCAGGGCCGCGAAGATCGATGTCTCATCGAACAGTTTCTCGATGAGAGCCGCCGGAGGAAGGTGTTTTCGATCTTCGTGCAGTCGTCTCAGCAGACGCAGAGCCCGGCGCACGGGGTCTGCTTGTCCTTCTCCTTCGCCCTCCCCGCTCAGAAGCGAAAGATCATTCCCGGCGAAGCGCCATTCGGCGATGGCGCGGTCGGAGACGCCAAAAAAAGACGACCGCAAAGCGGCGACAAGGCTCGTCGCGTCGGAAGGATCGTCGATGGCTCGAAGCACCGCATGGGTCTCGACGACTTCCGATCGGAGGAAGAACGACCGACCGCCATCCACTACAAAGGGCACGGAAGCGCGTTCGAGTGCTTGTTCCAAGGGCCGGATCTGAGTCAGGCGTCGGGCCAGGATCAGCACGTCGCCGGCCCGACTGGGGCGGCTTAAACCGCCGTCCCGCACCTTGAAGGTTCCCGTCTGCACCGCCGCCGCCACGAAGCCCGCGATGGCGCTCGCCTCGGCCTCGAGAACATGGGAATCGGCTTCCTGGGGGACGGCGAACTTGAGCGCCAGAAGGCTCGGCGTTTCGGGGA
>CAZFQH010000040.1:0-15654 GCA_964520805.1 uncultured Acidobacteriota bacterium
CGATGCGGACCCTACCTGGGTTCTTGAGGTGCCGGTTCGCGATCTCGGCAATGCCATCTGGCGTTCGGGCCAACCGGGGCGAGCCGACGCGGCACACGCCTTCCGCCTCGAAGCGCGCCTTCCGCCGCATCCAAAAGTCCATTCCGAAGTAAGCATGGTGATTCGGGTCCAGTGGCGAGGGTCCTCCCTTGACCGTCATAAACAGGATGTTTATGCTGCCTTCCGGTGATATTGAGCTTTGCCGACAGGGAAACGGAGCGCTTCTACACGACGGGGAAGGCCCGCCGCATACCGACGGAGATTCGGAAGCGGGCGGCTATGCGGCTTGTTCAGTTGAATGCGGCCATACGAGTCGAGGACTTGCGCCTGCCGCCTTCCAACCGGCGAGAGCAGCTCCACGGAGATCGGGCCAACCAGTGGAGCACGCGCATCAAGGACCAATGGCGCTTGTGCTTTCGCTTCGAACACGGCGACGCGTTTGACGTAGAGATTGTGGACTACCACTAGGGAGACAGCATTCATGGCCAAAGTCGGTTTACTCACCATTCATCCAGGCGAATTTCTCACGGAAACGCTGGAGGAGCTGGGTCTTTCCCAAGCGGCCTTCGCACGTATCGTCGGTGTCTCATCGATGCGAATTTCTCACGTGATCAAGGGGGCGAGGCCAGTCACGGCAGAATTGGCCTTGCGCTTCGGACGGGCTTTTGACCAGTCGCCGCAGTACTGGCTCAACCTGCAGGCGGCCTACGACCTGAACATGGCGAAAACCAGCATGGGGCGACGTCTGCTCGCCGTTCATTCCGTCACCCAAGCGTAGATCGACGCATTCCACCAGTGCCGCAACCCGGCGGGACGACTGGTACCGAAGGACCCCGTGAGCCATGGCCCTACCTGGGCGGCTCAGTTCTTCGAGGCCAGTTCGCGATCCCGCCGCACCGACACTCGCTTCCCCTTGATGGTCGTGGCGCGGAGGGTTTCGATGATGCTGTCCGCGATCTCCGCCCTGAACCTCCACCAATGAGAAACGGTCCGTGATCTGGATGGCGCCGATGGCCCGGGCGTCCACTCCCGCTTCGTTGACGATGGTGCCCACCAGGTCGATCCCCGCACCCGTGGCGGTTCGGTAGAATGATGGACGCCAGGTGTGCGGCACGGCGGAGAGCACCTGTTCGAGCGCCCAGCCTTCCCAGGATGTGCCGGCTCCAGGATGCGATTGAAGTGTTTCAAGATCCTCCTTCGAGGTAACGGATGCGCCCGGCCAGGCTCTCCGAGGATTGACGCAGGAGTTCGGGCGCCGCCGACCCGAGGATCAGGAAGCGGCCCGGCACCCGGTTTTCGTCAATCAGCGACCGGCGAACGGGGAACAGTTCGGGCTTGCGCTGCACTTCGTCCAGGATGACGAGCTTGAGGGCGTGTTCCGACAGGAAGAGTTCCGGGTCGGCGAGTTTGTTCAGATCGGACGGGCGCTCGAAGTCAAGCATCAGGCAGTCGCGGCGATCCGCGGCTATGGCGCGTGCGAGCGTCGTTTTCCCCACTTGCCTCGCCCCCAGCAGCGCCACGGCCGGGAACAGAGCCAGAGAGCTGGAGACATCCTCCGTCAAATTGACGCTAGATCACATCATGCAAATTACATGGCTATCAATCAGTTTGCAAAATGCAATTGACGCGAGGTCTGACTGGGCTTGGCGCTCTTCCCTCAGACCGAGGGTTCTCTGGGCATTCAGCCGGGTTTGAGGCCCGGCATCGTGTCGTTGGCGATCACTGGAACCGGACAGCCGAGGCGAAGGGCGAAGGCTTCGATGTCGGGTCGCCGAAACGCTTCCGAGGTGAGGGCCACGGTGCCGTCGGCTTCGATGAAGAGCAGGGTCGGCACGGTTACGAGGCCGAGGGCCGAAGACAACGCGTACGGATTGGCCTCGCAGAAAAAGGGCAGGGCGAGCCCGAGCTTCGCGAGTCCTTGGGCCGCGTCGTCGGGTGAGTCCTGGAGCAGGGCCAGGGCGCGACCGCCATCTTTGTGGATCCGGTCGATGAACGGCAGGGTCTGACGCGTGGTCTTGCAGTTCATGTGGCCGACGAGTACGAGAGTCGGACCGCCGGCGTGAAGCGCGCTCGAAGGCACTGCCAACCCGGTGGAGCTGCGAAGCTCCGCGTTCGGCAGGGCGAAGGGCGCGGCCAGCAGAGTCATGTTCTTCAGGCCTCCACGAAGTCGATTTCGAAATCCTTAGTGATGATCCCTGCGTCGCGTCCGCGGCGCAGGAACAGGCGGATGGCCTCGCGACCACGCTCTCCCGTTTCGATCGTGAGGTCGTTCACCCACATGAAGACGAAACGATCGGCGATGCCGGTCTGCATCCCGCGAGCAAAGGTCATTGCGTACTCAAGCGCGGCCTCCCGATTCGCCAGAGAGAACTTCACGGTGTCGCGAACGAGCCGCGTGAGCTGCTTCATCATGTCGGGACCCAGATCCCGGCGCACCGCGTTGCCGCCCATGGGAAGGGGGAGGCCGGTGTCCTTGAGCCACCATTCGCCAAGGTCGACGATCTTGCGCAGGCCTTCGCCGCCAAAAGTCAGCTGGCCCTCGTGAATGACGAGGCCGCAATCGGCCCGGCCCGACAGCACCTCCTCGAACACCGCGTCGAAGGGGACGACATAGGTATCGACATCGGGCGCGTACAGACGCAGTGCCAGATACGCCGAGGTCATCGTGCCCGGAATGGCCACCTTGCCGAGACCTTGGGCCGCTCCCGTCTTGATGGGCGAATCGGTCTTCGCCACCAGGATGGGGCCATAGCCGGCGCCGATGCTGCCGCCGCAGGGCATCAGCGCGTATTTGTCCGCGATATATGGGTAGGCGTGAAACGAGCAGGCGGTGACTTCATAGGTGCCTTCGAGGGCGTCGCGATTCAGCGACTCGATGTCTTTAAGGACGTGCGAAACCTCGAGACCGCCCGTGTCCAGTTTGCCCTTGGCCAGGCCATAGAACATGAAGGCATCGTCGCTGTCGGGGCTGTGGGCGATACGAATCTTCATGAAGATGGATCTCTTGGAATCAAGGCGGCCCGAAGACTTCGCTCAGGAACCGGCGGTCAGGCGGGGCAGAAGGTCGCCCGCCCAGCGATCGAGCGGTGAAAGGACGTCGGCGACCCGCAGAGCATAAGGGCGGGCCTCATGTAGCGCCGCTTTGACTTCGGCGTGGGGCTCGCGGGTTTCCGCGGATGGCCGGTTGATCACCACGCAGTCCGCGCGGCCGATCAACTCGCGTGTACCCTCCTTCCATCGCTCCGGAGAGAGGAACGGATGCACCACGAAGAAGGTGAAATCCGGCGCGCACAGAGAAGCCACGGTCGAGCCTTCGATCACCAGCCCGTGACCGCCGTCGTACAAGTTCGCGTTCTTCTCGGCTTGATCCGGCCGGGCCTGATCCAGCCGGGCCTGATGAAGGATTCGAAGCGTCGCCTGAAAGGCCAGGGCGGCCACGGACTTCCTGGAGATCGTCCACAACACGGGACCTTGGGTTGCGGCCTGCAGGCGCGCGGTGTCGGTCCCCGCTTCGCCCAGCGTCGCGTCGTCGCGCACGACCTTAAACGGCACATCGATATCGCAGACGATGCAGGTGGTTCCGCGCGGACACTTTTCGAAGATGTCGTCGGTGGTGGTGAACTTCACCGCACTGGCGCGGCCGCCGAGAGCGCGAAGAACCGTCTCGGCGAGTGCCGTCTTGCCGGCCCTCGAAGATGAACCGGCGACGACCACCGTAAGCACCCAGGCAGTATAGACAGCAGGGCGTTTCCCAGATCTTCATGGGGGGCGAGCCGAAATGATCGTCCGGACGGGTACGATTCCCTCCTCATCGACTTCGAAAGGACCTTCACCCATGCGTTTTGCTCCGCTCGGTTCCGCTTTCGCCCTTCTTGTTCAGGCCACCACGCTGTCCGCGGCGGAACCCCGGCCGCTCAAGGTGGACGACCTCCTAGCACTGAAGACCGTCGGTGCGCCGGTCCTCTCGCCTGACGGGGCTCAGGTGGCCTACACCGTACGGTCGATGGACCTCAAGAAAGACACTGCGGACTCGGACATCTATCTGATCCCCACTGGGGGCGGTGACGCGGTCCGTCTGACCACTTCGCCCAAGGCGGAGACGTCCCCGAAGTTCTCGCCCGACGGCAAGTGGATTGCGTTTCTCTCGAGCCGCGAGGGCGACAAGAGCCAGGTGTGGCTGCTTCCGAGGAGTGGTGGCGAGGCGGCGCGTCTCACCGACGTCAAGTCGGGTGTCGATGCCTTCGTTTGGTCTCCCGATTCGAAGCGGCTGGCTCTCGTGGTCACCGATCCTGACCCCGAAACCACCGAAGGCGAACCCAAAGGAGATGAGAAGAAGACGGCCAAACCCATCGTCACGAACCGGATTCAGTTCAAACGAGACGGTGCGGGCTACCTGCGCGAACTTCGGTCCCACCTTTATGTCTTCGACCTCGAGCGCAAGACCTCGGCTCAGATCACCTCGGGACCGTATGACGACGAGCAGCCCGCCTGGTCGCCCGATGGAAAGACGATCGCGTTCGTCAGCAACCGCACGGCCGAGCCCGACACCAACCGCGACTCGAACATCTTTCTGATCGCTCCCCGCGCGGGCGAAACGCCGCGGGCGATCACCACCAGTCCAAGTGAAGACGGCAGCCCCTCCTGGTCTCCGGATGGGAAGACCCTTGTCTATCTCACGGGCGGCCCGGTGGCGGACATGTGGTACGCCCCCAACCACGTTTCCACCGTGGATGTCGCGACGGGTGCGGTGAAGGCGCTCACGCAGTCCCTGGACCGGAATGTGGGCGGCCCCCTCTTCACCGGGGACGGCCGCGCGATTCTCTTCACCATCGAGGATAGCGGCAACCGCCATCTCGCTCGAGTGAGTGCCGACGGCGGCGCCATCGACCGTGTGGTCGAAGGCGAGCGCGATATCCAGTCCTTCGACGCCAGGGGTGGCCGCATCGCCATCCTGGAGAGTCAGCCCACGCTTCCTTCCGAGATCTCCGTTCTCGACGGCGCGGCCGTCCGTCGTCTCACGAAGACCAACGATGCGGTGCTGAAGCACATCAAGCTAGCCCCCGTCGAGCGCTTCAAGGCGAAGAGCAAGGACGGCACGATGGTTGACGGGTTCCTGCTTCGGCCCGCGGACATGAAGTCCGGCTCCAGGGTCCCGACCATTCTGCGCATCCATGGTGGCCCCGCCTCTCAGTATTCGACCGCCTTCAGTTTCGAGTGGCAGTTGTTCGCGGCCGAGGGGTACGCGGTGGTGGCGGGCAATCCCCGCGGCTCCACCGGCTACGGACGCGATTTCAGCTACGCCCTTTTCGCGAAGTGGGGCGAACCCGACTTTGACGACGTGATGGCGGTGGTCGATCACGCAATCGCCGCGGGAGTGGCGGACCCGGACCGGCTGGGCGTGGGCGGATGGAGCTACGGCGGCATACTCACGAACTACGTGATCGCGAAGACAACGCGCTTCAAGGCCGCGACCTCGGGGGCGTCGATCTCCAACATCATCGCGGGCTACGGTACCGATCACTATCAGTACGAATACGAGATCGAGCTCGGTCTGCCCTGGAAGAATCCGGACGCGTATCTGAAGCTGTCGGACCCTCTCTTCAAGGCCGACCGGATCAAGACCCCGACCCTTTTCCTCTGCGGCGAGGCCGACATGAACGTGCCCCTGCTCAACACCGAGCAGATGTACCAGGCGGTGCGCCGCCAGGGCGTGCCCACCGAACTCGTGATCTACCCAGGTCAAAACCACGGCATACGCACGCCGAGTTATCAGAAGGACCGGTATGAGCGATACGTGAAGTGGTACGACACCTACCTGCGACCGGAGAAGGCGAAGGCCGCGGTGGCCGCGAAGACCCCGGAAGCGAAGGGCCTCGATGGCCGTTCCTTCTTCGCGCCCGAGCTTTCCGCCGACGCAAAGAAGCGGATGGAGGAAGCGCTGGCCACCGCCACCGCCCTTTTCGTGAAGAATCCCGACGACGCCCAGAACATCATCTGGGTGGGCCGGCGCCTCTCCTATCTCTCGCGCTATCAGGAAGCCATCAACGTCTACTCGCGCGGCATCGCGAAGCTTCCAGATGAGCCGCGCCTGCTTCGCCACCGGGCTCATCGCTACATCACCACGCGCCAGTTCGACCAGGCGATCGTCGATTTCGACAAGGCCGCCAAACTCATGGCCGGCAAGCCCGACGAGGGCGAGCCCGACGGCGCCCCCGGTCTCCGGCCCTCGCCCTCCGCCACGCTAAAGTTCAACATTTACTACCACCTCGGTCTCGCCCATTACCTCAAGGGGGATTTCGCCAAGGCTCTGGTCGCTTATCGCGAGTGCATGAAGTACTCGACCGACAACGACGACTCTCTGGTCGCCACCTCGGACTGGCTGTACATGACGCTGCGGCGTCTCGGTCGCAAGGCCGAAGCCGACAAAGTTCTGGAACCGATCAAGGAAGGCATGAATGTCCTCGACAACGCGGCCTACTACCATCGCCTGCTCATGTACAAGGGCCTGCGACAGCCCGAGGATGTCCTCGGCAGCGACGAGCAGGATCCTCTCCAGATCGCCACCCAGGGCTACGGTGTTGGAAACTTCTACCTTGTAAACGGCGATACGGAACGGGCGAAGGCCATCTTCCAGCGGGTGGTGGCCGGTTCCCAATGGGCGGCGTTTGGTTTCATCGCCGCGGAAGCCGATCTGGCGCGGATGAAGTGAGCCCCGCATGGAATGGCGACAGAGCGGTCTCGGAGACGCCCAGGAGGCTTGCACGAGCGACCTGATCAAACAGCTCGTGGCCAAGCTGGACCGGCTTCAGTAGTCGGGCCCAAGCGGCACCGCCAAGCCGACCGAAGAGCCTCGTTCTCCCCTTCTTTCCTGGCGTCCGAAGCACGTCGAGGCAATACAATCTCGAAGTGAGCGCGCGTCCCATTCTTCATCTCGTCGACGGGACGGGCCTGGTTCACCGGTCGTTCTTCGCGGTGCGCGGCCTCGCCACCCGCGCCGGCCAGCCGACCGGGGCCATCTACGGCTTCATCAACACCATCCGCGCGCTGATGGGCATCGAACAGCCCACTCACTTCGTGGTCACCTTCGATGTCTCCGGAAGCACCTCGCGCGCGGAGGCCTTTCCCGAATACAAGGCCCATCGCCCGAAGATGGATGAAGACCTCGCCTCTCAGTTGCCGTGGATCGACAAGGCCTGTGAGGTGCTCCGGCTCCCGGTCGTGAGTGCCCAGGGCTACGAGGCCGACGATGTCATCGCGACCCTCAGTCGACAGGCCGTCGAGCAGGGGTTCGACGTCGTCATCATCACGAGCGACAAGGATCTCCTGCAGCTCGTCTCCGACCACGTGAGCGTGCTGTCACCAGGCCGGGATGGCAAGCCGGAGAAGCGCTACGACCGGGACGGCGTCATCGAAAAGATGGGTGTTCCACCCGAACGGGTGGTCGACCTGCTGGCCCTCGTAGGCGATGCGGTCGACAACATCCCCGGCGTCCCCGGCATTGGCGAGAAGGGGGCCCGCGATCTGCTCGCACAGTTCGGCTCGCTCGACGAGCTTCTGAAACGAGCGAACGAAGTCAAGCGTGCGGCCTATCGCGACGGACTGCTTCAGCACGCCGACAAGGCCCACCTCTCGCGGCAGCTCGCGACCCTCGACGCCCAGGTTCCGGTGACCTTTGATCCCGTATCGAGCCTCGTGGCCAAGCCCGATCGCGCCGTGGCGTACCAGCTCTTCAAAGAACTCGAGTTCTCACTTTTCGCCCGCGACATGGCGCCTGAGGTCACGGCCTTTTCCTTCACCCACCGGGTCGCCGCAGACGCAAAGGACCTCGACGGTCTCATCGCCGCCGCGCGCACCAAGGGTGAAGTGGCCTTTTCCCTTTCCATCAGCGCCGACCGGCCCATGGACGCCCAGATCCAGGGGATCGCCCTTGCCTGCGAGGGGGACGTGGTTTTTCTGGCGGTTTCCGGCGGTCTGCCTTCGAACGTCTCGGGCCTGCTCGAAGATGCCAGCGTAATGAAATGGACGACCTGTTCCAGGCGCGACTTTGTTGTGCTGGGTGAGGCGGGAATCGCCCTCGGGGGCCGTGTCCTTGACGCTTCGCTCGCCGCCTATGTGTTGTCGCCCGGAAGACGCGGCTCCAGCATCCGGGAAATCGCGGTCGACGAAATCGGTCTTCCCGAAAACGCCGACCTGCCGAACGAAGAAGGAACGCAAGCCACGCTGCTCGCCGACCACGATGCGGAACGGCATGCCCGAGAGGCTGCGGTGCTCGTGCGCCTGGCCCCCATCCTGCGCGCGCGGCTCGAAGCCGATGGCTTGATGTCTCTCTTCCTCGATCTCGAAATGCCTCTAGCTTCGATCCTCGCGGAAATGGAGCGCGTCGGAGTATTTGTCGACCGCGAGTCGCTCAAGAAACTCTCGGACGAGATCGGCCCGGAGATAGATCAGCTGGCGCAGAGGATCTACACCCTCGCGGGGAAGACCTTCAATATCCTGTCACCCGTCCAGTTGCGGCAGATCCTTTTCGAAGAGATGGGTCTTGAGTCGGGTCGCAAGACCGAAAAGACCAAGACGCTGTCGACCGCGGACGACGTGCTCGAAGATCTGGCCAAGGATCACGAGTTCCCCCGCTTGATTCTCGAATATCGCGGCGTCACCAAACTGCGTTCGACCTATGTCGTTGCTCTGCCGGAAATGATCAACAAACGCACAGGGCGCATCCATGCCTCGTTCCGACAAAACGTCGCCGCCACGGGACGACTGTCCGCAACCGACCCCAACCTTCAGAACATTCCCATTCGCACCGCCCTGGGGCGACGGGTCCGCGAAGCCTTCATCGCACCGCCCGGGGCTTTGCTGCTGTCCGCCGACTACTCGCAGATCGAGCTGCGGATCCTTGCCCACCTCTCCGAGGATCCGATCCTCATCGAGACTTTCCGTCGCGGCGAAGATGTTCATGACCGCACCTCACTCGAGATCTTCGGCCCGTTCACGACCCTGCCGAAAGACGAGCAGCGGCGCCGGTCGAAGATGGTGAACTACGCATTGCTCTACGGCAAGACCGCGTTCACTCTGGCCCACGACATCGGCATTTCCCGCAAGGAGGCGGACGCTTTCATCCGCGCCTACTTCGACCGGTATCCGAAGGTTCGGGGCTTCATCGACGCTTCGATCGACGAAGCCAGGAAAACCGGCATGGTGCGGACGATGATGGGACGCTTGCGTCGTCTGCCCGACATCCAGTCGAAGAATGTGCCGGCGCGGCTCGAGTCGGAGCGGCAGGCCGTGAATACCCGAGTTCAGGGTTCGGCCGCGGATCTCATCAAGAAGGCCATGGTCGACCTCGACCACGCCCTCCGCGCGCGAAAGCTCAAGACGCGCCTGATCTCCCAGATCCACGACGAACTTCTTCTGGAGACGCCCGAGAACGAGAAGGAAGAAGCGCTCGAACTCGTGCGGAAGACCATGTCCGGTGCCATGAGCCTCTCGGTCCCGCTTGACGTTGACGCCAAAGTCGGGAAGAACTGGTCGGCCGCGCATTAAGCGCCGACATGGCGGCAATGTAGGGGCAGCCCTGGTGGCTGCCCTTTCGGAAGACGCGGCAAATATTGCAAGCACGATTCGGATCAACACGAAGGGGGACGGCCCCTCCCTTCCGTTGATTGCGGGGAGGGCGACCACAGGGTCGCCCCTACAAGAAACCACAAAAAAGCTGGGGCCCCTTGAAGGTCGCGTTCGCGGGATCTTCAAGAGGCCCTGTTGCGTCGAGGTGGGTTACTCGGAGGAGGTGGGCTACGTCTTTAGGGATGCTACTGGCTCGTGTTCGCGGCCGGCGTTGAGGCCGGTGCGGTCGAGGCAGCGCCTTCTTTGGGAGGGGAGTTCGTCGACGACTTGGAGTCAGCCGACGTTGGCGTGGACGCTTCCTTGGAGCCCCCAGCCGCCGTCTCCGACGACTTCGAATCCGGATCCTTCGAACCCGATTCTTTCGAATCGGCTCCTTCGGATCCAGACTTTCCGTAGTCGGTCACGTACCACCCGGTGCCCTTGAATTGAAACGCCGGCGCCGAGATAAGTCGTTCGACGGCGGAACCGCACGTTGGGCAGGCGGCGAGCGGCCCATCCGAGAACTTTTGAAGGGTCTCGAACCGGCCACACTTGAGACAGTGGTATTCGTAAAGCGGCATGGTTGCTATCTATTTTTGGAAAGCGGCGAACAAGAAGCTTAGCATTACCCAAGAATCACCTTCCCGTCCCTCGAGGCACCCCTCCCCGAACCATGAAGCTCATCGTCGCGTCCATACCCCTCTTTTTCATCCTGATCGGGATCGAAATCCTCGCCGCGCGTCTACTCGAGCGCCGGGTGTACAGTTTCGCGGATTCCTTCGCGGATCTGGGCTGCGGGATGATCGAGCAGCTTCTGGGGGTGCTGGTCAAGGCCGCACTGTTCGCCGCGTACCTCGGCCTGTACGCAAACGCGCGCCTATTCAATCTCAAAGAAGACTCCTGGGTGGTTTACGCGATCTGCTTTCTCGCCGTCGACTTCTTTTACTACTGGTTTCACCGGACGAGCCACGAAGTGGGCGCCTTCTGGGCCGCGCACTCGGTTCATCACCAGTCCGAGCAATACAACCTCTCGGTGGCCCTTCGGCAAGGAGCCTTCCAGAGTTTCTTTTCCTGGGCGTTCTACCTGCCCCTGGCGGTTTTTGGTTTCCCTCCGCTCGTATTCCTCACTTGTTCAGCCCTCAATACTCTGTATCAGTTCTGGATTCACACCCGGTTGATTGGAAAGCTCGGTCCGCTGGAGTGGGTGCTGAACACGCCTTCCCACCACCGCGTACACCACGGTCGAAACCCCCGATACATTGACCGGAATCATGCGGGTGCCCTGATCATCTGGGACCGGATGTTCGGCACATTCGTCGAGGAAACCGACGAGCCGGTCTACGGCATCGTGAAACCCCTGCGCAGCGTGAATCCGTTGTGGGCCAACTTCGCCGGCTGGAAGGAACTCCTCGGTGTCTCGACCCGCGCCCGCCGATGGGTGGACCGGATTCGTCCGTTTGTTTCGCGGCCCGGGTGGAGACCCGCCGAGCTTGGGGGACCGGTGGCGCCGCCCGAGGTGAGGCGAAGTACGGACGAACCAACGGGGCCAGAAACAACCCCTGCCGTCAGCATGTATGTCTTCGCGCACTTCGTTCTTCTTCTGGGACTTACCGCGACCGCCCTCGTCAAAGTCGCCACTCTGAGCACGCCGGCCTTCACCGCCGTGGCTTTGCTGGTGGTGATCAGCCTGGTGGTGTTGTCGGGCCTTTTGGAGGGTCGGCCCTGGGCGCGACCGCTGGAAATAGCGAGACTGCTCAGTCTGCTGGTTCTAGCGGGTCTTTGGGGTCCTGCCCTCATCGCGCGGCTCTTCGGGAACGCGTAGGGTTTCACCCGAGTCCTCCAGGGGTGGATTCGAGCAGCGGCCCACCACCACCCGCGCCGCGCGAACGATGTGCTCATCGAGGCGATACCCACGGACCAGTTCCCGGATGACCATGCCGTCTTGCGCCGGGTCATCGACCTCTTCGATCTGGATCGCTTCGCTGGTGTTGGGGTCGTAGGGCAACCCGAGGGTGCGCACTCGGTCGAAGCCACCATCCCGCAGGACCTGCACCACCTGGTTGCGCACCAGGATGAAGCCTTCCATCAGACTATGGCTGGCCGCGCGCGCCTCCATGGTGTCGAAGGCCCGGTCGAAGTTGTCCAGGATCTCGATGTAGCGGGTGTAGATCGTCTCCCGCTCGCTCTTCAGTTCCCGGGCGACGGCGCGCTTTTGTCGTTGCAGGGAAGCGCCCAGGTCCTGGCTTGCCGAACGCTGTTTCTCCGCGAGTTCGTGGATCTGCGCGCGCAGACTCTCGTTTTCGGCGCGAAGAGAGTGGTAACCGTCCATGGCCTGTTCCAGTTGCGCCTCGGCCAGCCGGGTCCGTGTCTCACTCTCTTCAAGAGAGACGACGAGGGGATCCCCAGGGGAAGCCGGTTTCGGAGGTGGGTTTTCGGCCATGGAAGTCAACGCTCCAAGGTTATCCCACAAGCAGGGCGACGTCGGCCACATTCGTGTTCGTGGGCCCGGTCACAATCATCGCGTCGAGAAGGCGGAGCGCCGTGGTCGAGTCGTTTCTCGCGAGCGCTGATTCGATACGAACGCCCATCTTGCGCGCTTGCTCCAGGGTGTGGTCGTCGACGAGACCTCCGCTTGCGGGGGAGTTTCCGTCCACGCCGTCGGTGGCGAGGGCGGCGAGAACGGTGGGCCTGCCCAGTTGTGCCAGCGCATTCACGGCGGCAAGCGCCAGTTCCTGATTACGGCCGCCCTGGCCCCGGCCCAAGACCCGCACGACGGTTTCTCCAGTGGCGATCAGGCAATGCGGTCCGCGTCCACGCAACGCGCGGAATCTCCCTACCAGTTCCGGGCCGCAGCCGCGGGCCTCGCCCTGCAAGGCGTCCCTGAGGATGTGGACCCGGAAACCGAGTTGTCGCGCCTTTTCTCCCGCGGCCTTCGCGAAGGTGCGCCCGCTGCCGATGACCACTGTAGTAGCGGCGTCCGTCGGAGGCGTCCGTACTCCCGAAGAGCGGCGAAGCGCGCGCCTGACCCCGTCGGGCAGCGCGATCCCTCTGAGGAGCGTCCTCACGGTTTTCCGCGCCAATGGGAGTGACTGGGGATCACGGACACAGGGTCCTGAACCAATAGTGGCCGGATCGTCGTCGGGCACGTCGGAGAGAGCCAGCGTGAAGGCGCGCGCCGGAGCCGCCAATTCGGCGAAGCCGCCGCCTTTCAGGCGAGACAACACCTTCCGCACCGCGTTCAATTCCCCGATGCTCGCCCCACGGCGCAGGAGCAGTCGAGTGAGGCGCTGCTTGTCGCGCAGAGACACGCCAGGGACCGGGGCCGGCATCAGCGAGGAAGCGCCACCCGACAGCAATAGAAGGATCACATCTCCCTCTCCCGACTCCCGGAGCAGACGGATGACCGCGTGACTCGCCCGCACCCCGGCCCCGTCCGGTACCGGATGTCCCGCGGTGAATCCCGCGGTTCTCCGCATCTTCGGAGGCCGCTGCGGCGCGATCACAATCGCGGATGTGATTTGACCTCCAAGGATCCGGTGCGCAGCCTGGGCCATGGGGACGGCCGCCTTGCCCACGGCAACCACGAACAGGCGGCGCGGCCGAACGCGCGTGCCGGAAATGCGCAGGGCGTTTCCTGCCCGCCGAAGGTGGGAGTCAAGAAGACGCCCGGGCTCGACGGCATCGAGGCCTGCCCGCAGGATCTTCCGCGCGGCCGCTCGAAGCTTCGCGCGGTTCACACCCCTATCGTGGCGAAGGGCGCGGCCTCGAGATTCGAGCCCGCGCGCACGCCTCGCGCATAGGCCACGGCCCCTGCGGCTCCGATCATGGCTGCGTTATCCGTAGTGAGGTTCAAAGGCGGCACGAAGAGAGGAACGCCCATACGCGCCATCAGCTCCCGAGCGTCTTTTCGAAGACGCGAGTTCGCGGCGACCCCGCCGGTGAGGATGACACTCGCGGGCCGGTGTCGCTCGACCGCATCGGAAAGACGCCTGAGCAGTGCGGTGACCACCGCTTTCTGAAATGAAGCGAGCAGGTCCCGCACTTGGGCAGGAACGACGTCCCGAGACTCACACGGAGAGATCCCATTCTTCTTCACGTGCTGGAGCACCGCGGTCTTGAGACCCGAGAAGGAGAAATCGGGCTTGCCGTCGCTCATCTTGGCCATTTTGAAAAAGACCGCATCGTCGTGACCGGTCGCGGCCAGCTTATCCACGATGGGGCCACCGGGGTAGCCGAGTCCCAGGAGCTTCGCGACCTTGTCGTAGGCCTCGCCCGCCGCGTCGTCTCGAGTCCGCGACAGCAGCTCGTACACCCCGAGTTCTCGCATCAGGAACAGACTGGTGTGGCCGCCGGAAACCACGAGGGCGATGGTGGGCAAGGGGATGTCGTCGAAAGCGAGGAAAGGCGCATGGATATGCCCGGCGATGTGATGAACGGGCACCAGAGGCTTGCCGTGGGCCCAGGCGATGGCTTTCGCATACTCGAGGCCCACGAGCAGAGAGCCCACGAGGCCCGGGCCATAGGTGACCGCCACCGCGTCCAGAGCGTCTATTTCCGTGTGAGCGTTGCGCAGGGCCTCGTCCACCACCGGTCCGATCGACTCCAGATGGCGTCTGGAGGCAAGTTCAGGAACCACCCCGCCCCACTTCGCGTGAATCTCGAACTGCGTCGAAACTACGTTCGAGAGAATGTGGCGCCCGTCTTCAACCACCGCCGCTGCGGTTTCGTCGCACGAGCTTTCAATGGCGAGGAGTTTCATGGCGTTCATCATTGAGGATAGAAGCTGCGCGTTCGAAACGTGGAACCGGACCCCGGTCCTCGATAGAATCACTGGCACAAACCACGTCCCGCGACCGGCGTCGCGCAAGGAGCCCCAATGTTTCGCCTTCACTTTCGAACCCGCCTGTTCCAAGCCGCCCTCGCCGCCGCGGTGGCCTTCACCCCGGTTCTGCTGCAGGCCCAGCCCCCTGGCCCCTCGCGCCCGGGAGCCCAGGCCGGTCCTTTCGGCTCGCTGACCTGGCGAAGCCTGGGGCCGCAAAGAGGCGGCCGGAGCATTGGTGTTGCGGGCAGTGTCGCGCGCCCCCACGAGTACTACTTCGGGGCGGTGGGTGGCGGCTTGTGGAAGACCACCGACGGCGGCAACACCTGGCGACCGGTGACGGACGGGCAGATCACCTCGGCCTCGGTGGGTGCGGTGGCGGTGGCTCCCTCCAACCCGGACGTGGTCTACATTGGCACGGGCGAAGCCCAGCTCCGCGGCAACATCGCTCAGGGCGATGGTGTCTACAAGAGCGCTGACGCGGGCAAGACCTGGAAACACGTGGGTCTCAAAGACAGCCAGACGGTGTCGAGGCTTCGCGTTCACCCGACCAATCCTGAGCTGGTCTACGCCGCCGTGCTTGGACACGTCGCGGGGCCGAACGAAGAGCGCGGTGTCTTCCGGTCGAAGGACGGTGGAACGACCTGGGAGAGGGTTCTCTTCCGCGACAACAAGACGGGTGCGGTGGATCTGACCCTTGATCCCAACAATCCAAGCGTCCTTTACGCCACCTTGTGGGAAGCCTTCCGCCTCTCACACATGATGTCGTCTGGAGGACCAGGCAGCGGCATCTTCAAATCGACCAACGGCGGCGACACCTGGACCGAGATCTCCAGGAACCCCGGCCTGCCGAAAGGTGTTCTGGGCAAGATGGGGATCACGGTCTCGGGTGCTGACTCCAACCGGCTCTATGCGCAGATCGAAGCGGACGAGGGCGGCTTCTTCATGTCCGACGACGCGGGGGGCACCTGGAAACTCATCACCGATCGTCGCGAACAACGTCAGCGCGCCTTCTACTACACGCGTCTTTATGCCGATCCCAAGGCGAAGGACACGGTCTACGTTCTGAACGTCGGCTTTCACAAGACGACGGATGCCGGGAAGACCTGGAGCCAGATTCGCGTGCCCCACGGCGACAACCACGATCTCTGGATCTCGCCTGACGACCCGAAGCGCATGGTGCAGAGCAACGA
>CAZFQH010000041.1:0-1949 GCA_964520805.1 uncultured Acidobacteriota bacterium
GCGCGGCCGCGATCTCGGGATTGCCAAAGAACAACTCGCGGTCGAGCAGGGGCGGCGCGGTCGTCGCCGCCGGCTGAGCCGCGGCGCTGCCGCCGAGAAAAAGGGCGAGACCGATGATGGGTAGCTTGTTCACAGAGACACCTCAAGGCGCGGCGCGCTTCGCCGGTTTGGAAGTGTACCTCCCCTCCAGCCAGGCTTTGGGCCGGGGTGGGGGTTGAGCCAGGCCCTATCCCGGGCTGGACACAAGTGGCTTCGGTCCTCCACGCAATCTCCCGCGATTCTAGGAGCCCATGCGTATCATGGGGATGGACGGACCCATCTCGTTGCCTGTCGCAAGCTGAATGCTTGCCGATCGCAAGCCATGCCTAAATCACAACTCGTCGTCGCCCCCGCCCCGCCACTCCCCATGGGGTTGTCCCGGACCGAGATCGGTCTGGTTCTGAGTCTCGCCCTCCTCGTCCGCGCGCTCTGCTTCCTCGCTGCCGCGAGTCACCCCGAGCGCTTCTTCACGACCGACTCGGTCGGTTACATGGCCCTCGCCAGAGATCTTTCCGCCGGATATCTGGATCCGGAGTCGCCGAACTTCGTGCTCGGTCTTGTTCGCACGCCGGCGTACCCGATTTTCCTGGGAGCACTCCTCACCCTGTCCGGCGGATCGACCCACGCGATCGTGCTGGCGCAGATCGGCCTGAGTCTCGCGACCCTCTGGCTTACCTGCACGCTCGCCGTCCGTCTTGTGGGGCGCCGTCCCGCCCTAATAGCCGGCGTGATCCTCGCTCTCGACCCGGCTTCGGCTTTGTTCCCTTGCCTGTTACAGCCAGAGACTCTGTTCACGATGCTCCTGGTGGGCGCCACTCTCCTCCTGCATATCGCGGTGGCCGGCCGCTCAGCCCGCACCGCGCTCGGCTCAGGCGCGTTGCTTGGCCTTGCCGCGCTGACCCGTCCCCTGGGTATCTTCCTGCCTCTGTGGCTCGCACCTGCGGTTTGGACCGCGACCAAAGGACCGCGACGCGGGCGCCTGCTGATTGCATTTCTGGCCGCGGCCGGCACACCTATGGGAGCGTGGATGGCGAAGAACCAGGTGCTCACAGGCTTCCCGGTCTTCTCGATAGCCGGCGACTCGAGTTTGCTGCACTACCGCGCGGCGGGTGCTTTGGCCGAAAGCGAAGGCTTGACACTGGAGAAGGCCCGCGCGGTCCTCCAAGGGAGGCTGTTGGCAATGCAGCCGCCCGCCCGCAGTGTGGCGGAACTGAGCTCGAGACAGCGCGCGCTGGCCCTCTCGACCTTCGCCGAACACCCCCTCGGAACCGTGAAGATGACGCTTCGCGGCTTCTCTTTGATGGTCACCGGGACCGGGCTCAGCGCTCTTTCGAATCTCGTCGCGGGACCTGATCTTGGAACCATTCCCAAGCCCTGGGTCTTCGTTCTCCAGACGGTGGCCACGGCGGTGATTCTCATCGCATGTTTGAGTGTGGCTCGGGGCGCGGTGCGGCTCGCGGCCG
This sequence comes from uncultured Acidobacteriota bacterium, assembly GCA_964520805.1. GTDB lineage: Bacteria > Acidobacteriota > Vicinamibacteria > Fen-336 > JAGNNV01 > JAGNNV01. Next base: position 1,503 of record CAZFQH010000041.1, read on the forward strand.
AGGGGAATCACGCGGCTCTCATGCTCACGCTCGGCGTCATCGCCTACCTCGTCCTGCTCTCCGCCGGGCCCGAGGCCGGTTCGCGCTTCCGCCTCCCGGCAATGCCCTTTCTCGCCATCCTTGCCGGCCACGGCATGCCTCGGGTCTCTTTGGGCCGCGTGCCGTGGGGCGCCCCTTGACCTCGTCCGTTGTTGGGGGGCTGCGGGGCCCTCGTTCCGATATCGCACGGGCGGCCACAAGGGCCGCCCCTACCCTCACATTGGCGGACGGACCACCAGGGCCGCCGCTACCTCACGTTGGCGGACGGACCACTACGGTGGCGGGCAGATAGCCGAATCTCCGGAGTTTTGGAAAGCGGTGGTCGAGCCACACGAACACGGAGACGAAAGGGGCGCCCCTACCCTCACATTGGCGGACGGACCACCAGGGCCGCCGCTACCTCACGTT
>CAZFQH010000041.1:2049-15484 GCA_964520805.1 uncultured Acidobacteriota bacterium
GTTTTGGAAAGCGGTGGTCGAGCCACACGAACACGGAGACGAAAGGGGCGCCCCTTGACCTCGTCCGTTGTTGGGGGGCTGCGGGGCCCTCGTTCCGATATCGCACGGGCGGCCACAAGGGCCGCCCCTACCCTCCCGTTGGCGGACAGACCACCAGGGCCGCCCCTACCTCACGTTTGGCGGACGGACCACCACTGTGGCGAGCAGATAGCCGAATCTCCGCAGCTTTGGAAAGCGGTGGTCGAGCCACACGAACACGGAGACGAGAGGGGCGGTCGCCCGCGTGAGCGGCCGACAGTGACAGTGACACCACAGATCCAGCATGCGCAGCCAGCCGGGAATGAACAAGATGGCGGGCTCAGCGACCACCACGAAGCCGACGCTTTGAAGAACGGCGCGGATCTGGGCACGCGTGAAGGAGCGCTCGTAACCGTAGTCATACAGGCCCACGGCGCTGAGCGCGCTGACCAGCAAGGGGCGCAGGAAAGGGTCCATCCGGTTCGGCACGCCCACAATCGCCCGGTGGCCGGGCTTCAGTACCCGGAGAATCTCTGCCGCCGCCCCGCGCGAATCAGCGAAGTGTTCGATGGTGCCCATGGAATAGACGAGATCGAAGGACTCTCCGGCGAAGGGCAGGCACCTGACGTCTCCTAGGGCGGCATGAAGTCCGCCCGGACCGAATCCTTCCCGCGCCCGAATCACCGTGGGGGATGAGATATCTGATCCGAAGGTGCTCGCTCCCTGGGAATGCACCCATTGCAGAATGCGGGTATTCCTCGCCTCGTCCCAGAGGTCGGTCTTGAAGACGCGGCGATCCTGCAGGGGCCCGAGGTGCTCCTCGAAGAGGCGAATCTCGTTCGCCCGATAGAAGTCGGTGGAGGCGGCTCCACCGAGGTCTGGGAACTGTTCGCCCACGTCGTGCCAGAACCGCTCATACGACCGGGAAAGCGGAACACCCGAAGCGGCCAGGGCCAGAACCAGAGGGGCCGCCACTGCCATCCCGCGGAGGAGAAGGGCGGGTGCTTGAAATGACGTGTGGGCGGCAAGTTCGCCGAGCGTGATCAGCAGGGTGACCTGCAAGACCACCAGCGCGGTCAGGGCGAGGGCGCTCCAACGCGCGCTCGCGCGGCGTGCCACGAGCAGCCCCGCCAGCAGACCGAGTTGGAATGCCGGCAGCACCTGGAGGGCGCCCTGATCGTCTCCGCGCAGCGCCAGCGTGGTCAGGGCGTGAGGTGCTATCGCTTGCGCCTGACTCGCGAGGAACAGGAGGAACTGCACCAGGGAAGGTCCCGCCACCATCGCCACAATCACCGAGACGCAAACCGCGGCGAGCCCTCGGGTCGCAACCCCGGCTCGAGAGGCCTTTGGGTCGCTCCGCCACCACGTTGCCCAGGCGATGCAGGCCAGGCCCAGCACGCCTTGCCGAAACCCGTGGGTCACGAACAGGGGAGAGCCGAGGATCCAGATCGGAAGGGCCAGCACGAGAAGGCGCGCGAGATTCAGCCCCATGAACACCGGCCCGATCGCAAGAAGCAGGAGCGCACGCGTGCGGAGGGTCGAAGGCCAGGTGAGCGCGGCGGCGAGCGCCACCGGCATGAGCGGTGTGAGCACACACTCGGCGGTCACCGAGAACCCCCCACGTTGAGTTTCGAGGATGGCGCCGGTTGCGCGGGCCGTCGCGCCGAGGAGATTGAGACAGAAGGCAGCGGCGCCCGCGAGCCATGAGGCGCTGAGAGCGACCACTCGGCTCTCGGCGAGAGAAGGGGTAACGAGCGCATAGAGGCCGAGGAGAACGGCCATGGTCATAGCGAGTCGCGCGAGCCTCGCTCTGGACCAGGCCGGGCCGACGCCGCCCGCGGGGCGAGAACTCGTCCTCCTACCCGTCCACCACCAGATCCAGGCGAAGACGTAGGCCGCGGCCGCCAGTTGCAGGAGAGCCGGCAGGACGTACAGATGCAGTAACTCGAAGAGAGTCGATCCCGCGGTGCGCTCGAGCACGGCGATACGGAGGCTGTTGAGCAGCAGGACCCAAAGGAAGCTGAGAGCGGCCGCCAGCAATCGGCGCGGCCACGAGACCGGAAAAGCGAGCAGGGCCCCGGCACAGAGGGCCATGACGTCGGCCCCGGCGCAATCGAGAGTGACCGACACGCGAGGCGGCCCGGTGAGGCCGGCCCGAGCGAACGCCTCCTGGATCGCGGCAAGCGGGGTCAGCAGGTTGAGTTCCACCCAGGGCGCTTTGAGGAAGGCGAAGAGGGCCAGCATCCATGCGGCGGCAGCGGTGAGGAAGCCGATGGCGCGGGTGTCGCGGGTCGCCGCCGAACCGCCGAGTCGAACCGCGGTGTCACTCACCTGAGCCCCTCAGGGTGCGAAAGGACGTTCGCCCTTCCTGGTGTTTCATGGCATCGCTGAAGGGGGGCCGAAGAGGGGCCGAGCGCGACCAGAAGACCACGGCTATAGCCGCGTCTCTGGCCGCGCACGAACCCGAGGGGTCAGACCGCGGACCGGTTCTGAACCAGGCGGGTGTAACCCACGGCGAGGAGCAGCAGGGCGAGACCCATGAAGAAGGTCTGAGGCATGGTGGGAACCGGCGTAGTAATGTTAATGGAATAGACGCGCTCCGCGAAACATCCGTTCGCGTCGGTGCCACGGATCGTGAATGTAAATGTTCCCGCGGTTGCGGGTGTTCCCGAGAGCAGTCCGGCCGAGGTCAGGATCAGGCCTCGGGGCAAAGCCCCCGCAGTCAAGCCGAACCTGTAAGGGGCGGTTCCTCCGGTGGCCGTGATCGACTGGGAGTAGAGAACCCCCACGACCCCGCCGGGCAGGCTCGGTGGGTTGACGGTGATCACCGGACAGCCAGGGGGCGGAGGCGGTGCCGCCGCGACTACGATCATGTAGGCGAGAACCGCGAAACAGCCGTTGGCGTCGGTGCCGCGGACCGTGAAATTGAAGGTTCCCGCGGTGGTTGCGGTTCCGGAAAGAACACCGGTGGACGATAGAACCAGTCCCCCTGGAAGGGCGCCCGCCGTCACACCGAAGCTGTAGGGAGCCGTTCCCCCCGAGGCGGTAATCGTCTGGTTGTAGGCCACACCCGCCGTGGTGCCGGGGAGGCTCGACGGAGCCATCGTGATCACCGGACAGCCTGGCGGCGGAGGCGGTGCCGCCGCGACTACGATCATGTAGGCGAGAACCGCGAAACAGCCGTTGGCGTCGGTGCCGCGGATCGTGAAGTTAAAGGTTCCCGCGGTGGTTGGAGTTCCGGAAAGGACCCCGGTGGCCGATAGAACCAGCCCGCCGGGCAGGGCACCCGCCGTCACGCCGAAGCTGTAGGGCGCGGTTCCGCCAGTCGCGCTGATCGTCTCTTCATAGGCCACACCCGCCGTGGTGCCGGGGAGGGTCAACGGAGCCAGCGTGATAACCGGACACCCGGGCGGAGGGGGGGGCGCCGCCGCAACCACGATACTGTAGGCGAGGGCGATGAAGCATCCATTCGCGTCGGTGGCCTGGATCGTGAAGCCAAAGGTTCCTGCCGTGGTCGCCGTCCCCGACAGCACACCAGCCGAAGTGAGAACGAGTCCTGGAGGCAGCGCGCCTGCGGTCACGCCGAAGCTGTACGGCGTCGCTCCGCCCGTCGCGCTGAGGGTCTGGTTGTAGGCGACACCCGCGGTGGTATTGGGCAGTGTGGCCGGCGCCATCGTGATCACGGGGCATCCGGGCGGCGGGGGTGGAGCCGCCGCGATGGTGATCGAATAGGCGAGGATTCCGGCGCACCCATTCGCATCCGTAGCTCGTATCGTGAAGTTTGACGTGCCGGCGGTGGTCGGCGTCCCCGCGATGACTCCACCGGGGGTCAGGGACAGGCCCACAGGCAGCGTTCCCGCGGTCAGGCTGAACGTGTAGGGCGCGGTTCCACCGTTGCCCGTAAGCGCCTGGCTGTACGCGACGTTGACCGTCCCGTTGGGCACGGCCAGGGGGGTCAGAGTGATGACGGGACACACCGGGGGCACCACGGGCACCGAGGCGCAGCCGCCGATGGTATTTCCACCGGCCCCCGCCATGGTGACCGCACCCGTGGCTCCGGCTCCGCTTCCAGCGGTGACCCGTCCGGTCACGTTCGCGCCCGCACCCACCGTGACGCTCGCCAGCGCGAAGACCTGACCGCTGAAGGACGTCCCATTGAGGGTCGCGTCCGTTCCGACCCGCCAGTACACATTGCAGGGGCTGGCCGAACCGGCGATCGAAGACCCGACGTTGGCGGTCAGCGCGCTGGTCACCTGAAAGATGAAGATCCCGGGACCATTGAGGGTGAGCACTCCCCCCGCGGCGATATCGGCGGCGCCGCCGGTGAACGAGTAGACGCCGGAGGTCAGGACGGCCCCGCTCAACTGAGCTGGGATAGTCGTTCCAGGACCTTGCGCGGCCAGGGCGCCATAGGCGCTGTTGGCATTGGCCCGGGCCGTCACCACGGTGCCGTCATTGGTCGCGTGCACGCTGAAGCCCGCGGTCACCGTGGAAGGCGGAAAGTTCGAGATCGAAGCGGTCGGCGAGGATCCGACGTCGCCCATGACCACCGTCCCGCCTCCGGTTGAGCCCGTGACCGCGGAGTTTCCGAGCACCGAGAACTGCTGCACCACTCCAAGGGGCGGAGCGGTCTGCGCGAGGGCGAGAGGGGCTCCGCACAGAAGCACGGCAAGGGCGGCTAGGCCCGCACCAAAGTATTGACGTTTCATAAACCTGTTCTTCTTTCTTCGACGACCGCTATAGAGGCAACATACAACGCGCCGGGCCAAGGGCCAAGGCCCCGCGCGCAAATCTTTTGGGGGATGCAACCGCGGGGTGCGACCGGGCGCATCGTTCCGAAGGGGCGCGCTTTCGCGTCCAGAGTCCCCTGATTCACGAGGCTCGATACCAGCAAAGATCGCACGCCCTATCGAGATATTCGTGATTCATATGAGACAAATATCACTCTAGGCCGCAAGGGTTGGCCTCTACTGTGCGGTAACGAACAGACTCAACAGAACACAATGGGGAAATGTCCGCGAGCCGGCGAAGTTCTTCAGCGGGGCCAGGGCGGAATCACCCCGGCCGAGAAGGCGAGACCCGGTTCTCCCGGCCGTTTCGCGACATCCAGCCGGAACGTGGAGGCGGAGGCGCGGATCCGGAGTCCCGCCCCGATCGCGAGAAGGGCTTTGGCTGACCCCGGGCGAAGGGATGAGTCCCAGACCTTGGCCCCATCGACAAAGGCGGCGACCCCAAGGCGCATCAACCCGCGATCCGCCACCTGCACCTCGACCTCGGCAGTCCCTTGAAGGAGTCCCCGGCCAAAGGCCGCCCCCACCACCTCGCCATTATTCACCAGTCGCACCGATCGCAGAAGGAAAGCCCGGCCCGCCCCGTTGCCGGCGCTCGGCCAGAGAGCCAGGGGCGCTTTGTCCGTGGCGCGCCGGGCGGAAGCACGGGCGAAGACGGTCACTTTCCGAGGCGACACGCGACTGCGAAACGCCACGGTTCCGCCGAATTCGGCGAAGCCTTTTGCCACCCTCCGCCCGGTCCACGAACCCGCCTCGGCCAGCAGGGCCAGGCGGTCTGCGGCCATCCGCCGCTCGGCTCCAGCTCGGATCGACCCGTAAGTCCCGCGGCCATCGAAACGCTCAATGGCGACGCCCAGGTCGAGGCGGGTCACCGAGGTCAGCCAGTGGCTCCAGTCCAGGGCTCCGCGGCGGCGGGTTTCCACGATGACAGAGGTGGTGGCGCCATCGATCCAACGGTAGGTCTGCCGGTCCCACAAGGCTCGCAGGGACACCACGCCGGGAAGGTCGACCAGACGCGGGGTCTCGAGGCTCACCCAGGCGGAGGGCCGTCGCGAGGCAAATCGACCGCCAATTTCGAGCCCTTCGCCGCGACCGGTGGGGGAGTTGAAACGGATCCAGCTTTCCCGCTTCGCCACCATCTCGACTCCGATTCGGAGCCCGAGCTTCCGCCAGGGTTCCATGAGCGCAGACTCTCCCACCGACACCAGAGCATCGACCCGCCCGCCCGCCAGGGGCCGGTATGTCACCTTCCCTCCGCTGGCGGTGGGCATTTGCTCCAGGCGCCGCTCCGTTCTCGCCACGGATTCGGGGGTGAGTACATCGCGCGGCTGGAGGTTTACGATCGCCGTCGCGATGTCCTGGCGCGTGCGCTCCAGCCCCTGTATCAAGACGCGGTCCAGTCGAGGTTCGCCAATGCGATTCCAGGCGAGCAGCGCCGCCCGCGGCTCATCGGCGAGAAAGAGGCTTGCACCCAGCAAACTCGAGTGGCCGGGGTCTTCCGGATCCCGATCGATGGCCTGCCGGGCGAAAGCACTTGCCTCCGCCCATCGCTTCTGACGAAAGCGCACGCCGGCCAGCGCCCCCGGCGCGCGCGCCTCACCGGGGCACAACTCGAGCGCAGCCGTGAGTCCTGAAACTCCCGCTTCCAGATCCGATCCTCGCGACGCCTCGATCGCGCGGTCGACCATCGAGTCGCATGCACTCACGCGGCTCGTCCACTGTGTTGGCGAGGCGGCAAGGGGAGGCTTCGAGGTCAGGTTGCCTGGTGTCACGACCAGAGCGAAGCCACCGGTGGACTTCCAGCGGCGAAGGAAGTCCGCCTCGGTCGCAATCTTGTAGGGCCCTACGGACGGGTCGTGGAAGAGCACCCGATCCCGGGCCCAGGCCACGATCACGACATAGTGCAGCCGACCTTCCCCTCCGTCGATCAGGGCGATGACCGGCCGTCCCGCCGCGACTTCGTGACGCGCGTCGGTGGCCTCGGCATGGATGGGGCGAACGATCGCTCCGCGCGACTCGAGGGCACCCACCAGAGCCAGGGTGCTGATCCCCCTTTGGGTGCGATCCACCAGCGCCGCAAAGTCTCCGGACTGAACATCTTCCTGGCCCCAGTACCGAAGGACCATGGCGGCGGCGGCACCGCCGCACAGGTCGGGGGTCTGGGCCAGGAAGGGGACGTCTACGACCACAAGTGGAGTGCCCTCTTGCTGCGCACGCCCGGGCTGCGCGATCGTGAGGAGGGCGCCCACGATCGAGAGCAGGAGGGTCGGGCGGTTAGTCGGCCACAAGAATGATGATAATGATAATCAGCAGCAGAGCCACAAGAGAGATGGTGACCGTGGTCCGACCGCCGGAAAGAAGTTCGGACGCGGCGGTCGCGCGCGCATTCACCCGCTGGAGATCAGCGCCTTCGAGCGACGCCACGGCCAAGGTGGCGCGGCGGACATCGAGGCCAAGCTCCCCGGCCATCGCTTTCACGTCCTCCCGGTTCAAGAGAACGCGGATGGAATCCCGTGCGCTCTCATCGGATTGGACCTTCTCCGCGAGGGCCTGTTCAACGGTGGCGCGGTCTACGACTGTGCTCTTCTGCTGGGCGTAGGCCGGCTGCGAGCCAAAGGCCAGGGTGAGCACGAGGGTGGTGGCGGCTAGTTCTCTGAGTTTCATAGGGGATCCTTTATTAGTGCGACCTCACGATGTTCGTCGGCGCGCCCTGGGGAACTCTGTGCGGTGCCGAACCGAACCGAGGTATTTCTCTGGGTCATGCTCGCGAGGCATGATCTTTGGAGACACTTCGGTAACAGGGCAACCGGCGGTGCTCGACTGCGCGCCTCCCCAAAAGGCCATACCTCTTGGCAGCGAGTGGATAGTGGACGCGTACGGGTGCGATGCCGAGTTGCTCCGCTCAAAGGGGGCGCTGGTGCGGCTGTTCGCGCAGATCGTCGAGGAGATGGAGCTCCACCCCGTAGGCGAAGCGGTCTGGCACGTCTTTCCAGGGGCCGGAGGCATCACCGGGGTCCTGCTTCTGAGCGAATCCCATCTCGCGTGCCACACCTTCCCGGAGCGGGGCTTCGCCGCACTCAACCTTTATTCCTGCCGGCTGGCCAGGGAATGGCCGTGGTCAGAGAGGCTTAAGGGGGCGATCGGCGCCACCCGGGTCAATGTGCGGTGGTTCTCGCGCGGGGATCAGGAAGCGCCTTAGCCGGGGGGAACTGGCCCTTCGGCGGCTGGAGGTCGCGCGAGGTCCATATGTTGGATACCGCGCATAGTCGGCGCGGCCGTTGGCGTATCCTCCAGCCAGGCCGAGCATGCCGGAGATTACCACCCCGGAACAGAATCACATCCTTGCCGCACTGGCGAGCGAGGCCGCAGAGCGCGTGTTCCCGCACCTGGAGCTGGTGCCCCTGCAACTCGGGAAGGTCTTGTATGAGTCGGGCGACGCCATGCGGCACGTCTACTTCCCGACCGACTCCATTGTCTCGCTCCTCTACGTCATGGAGAACGGCGCTTCCGCCGAGATCTCCGTGGTCGGCAACGAAGGCGTGATCGGGGTGGCACTCTTCATGGGCGGCGAGAGCACGCCGAGCCGTGCCGTAGTGCAAAGCGCGGGATCGGCGTACCGCCTTCCCGGCCAGAAGCTCAAGGATGAATTCAACCGGCATGGCTCGATGCGGGCCCTCATGCTGCGATACACCCAGTCCCTGATCACCCAGATGAGTCAGACCGCGGTCTGCAACCGGCACCATTCCATCGATCAGCAGTTGTGTCGCTGGCTGCTGCTTTCCCTCGACCGGCTGCCCGGCAACCGCCTGACCATGACCCAGGAGCTGATCGCCAACATGCTGGGGGGTACGGCGCGAGGGAGTGACCGACGCTGCGGGCAAGCTGCAGAAGTTGGGCATCATCCATTACAGCCGCGGCACCATCACCGTGATCGACCGGGCCCGGCTGGGGGCGCTGAGCTGCGAGTGCTACGCGGTGGTCAAAGCGGAGACGGACCGACTCCTGCCCGATTTGCCGGTCCCGCACGCGAAAACAGACCCGGCCCCACCCAGGAAGGGCCGCAAGGCTCGTTAGCTGCTGGACTAGCGATGCCGGACGTCGGCGAGGAGCCGGCCAAACTCTTCCTTGACCACACCATAACATTCACAGGTCCGGGTCAGAAGCCCATCGCGCTTCAAGACGGCGAGGTGGCCACGGCGGTACGTTATGAAGCCCTGATCCCGCAGCCTTCCGGCGGCTTCGGTGATGCCTTCACGACGCACCCCGAGCATGTTGGCCACCAGCTCCTGGGTGATGATCATTTCGTTGGAAGCAGCGCGGTCGAGGGTGAGCAGGAGCCACCGACAGAGTTGCTGCTCGATGGAATGGTGCCGGTTGCAGACCGCGGTCTGGCTTATCTGCGTCATGAGGGCCTGGGTGTAGCGCAGTAGCAGGCGCTGGGCGAACCCGCCGCGGTTGAACTCTTCCTTGAACCGGCAGGCTTCCAGCCGGTAAGCGAGGCCCGCGGTCTGCACCACCGCTGAACTCGAGGTGGTGTCGCCCCCCATGAAGAGAGCGATCCCGACCACTCCCTCGTTGCCCACTCCCGCGGTCTCGGCGGACGCCCTCGACTCCGTCACATAGTGCAACGACACGATAGCGGTGGTGGGAAAAAGCGCGTAACGCATTCGCTCATCCGGCCCGTACACTGACTCGCCCAGGCGGAGCGCCGCGGGCTCGAGATGGGGAGCGACTCGCGCAAACTCTTCCGGCGGAAGGGCGGCGAGAAGATGGTTCTGATTCGGGCTCTGAAGCACCGGCAGCACCCGGGGTACCGAGACGATCACCGCGTGATTTCCACGCCGATCCCGCGATAGCCGACGAAGCGGCAGGCCTGGTTGAACATCGGTTCTCCGCTGACCCTGAAGCGGCGAGGAGGACCCTCGGGCTCGGCGCGGGTCAGGGCGAAATCCAGAAACGGCTCCCGGGCGGAAATCATGGACTGCAAGGCGCTGCGCTCGGTCTCATCCCATCCGAGACCGTCGTCGGTACCCGATTCCCCGTCAAAGGCCCCCACCCGAATTCCCAGCATCTCCAGGACGGGGCCGGAAACCCGAGTGAAGTTTCCCGAGTCGTCCTGCTCCCAGTACCAGTCCGAAGCAAGTTCGGTCAGGCTCCGAAAGCGCGCCTCGCTTTCCCGCAGTTCGGCGGTGCGCTCCGCAACCTGGCGCTCCAGGTCTTGGTTGAGGGTCTCGAGGCGGCGATAGAGCAGCCGCACCTCCAGCATGTTGTGAATGCGGGTCTCAACCTCAACCAGGTCGAACGGCTTGCTGATGAAATCCTTGGCCCCCGCCTGCAGGGCCCGAAGCTTGTGACCGGGTTGTGCGGTGAGCACGATCACCGGAACGTAGGCATCGGCGTCGTTGGTCTTGAGGGCCTCCAGAAGCTGGAATCCGTCCATGCCCGGCATCTGGAGATCGAGAAGAATCAAGTCATAACGGTCGCGGCGGTGAAGAGCGCAGACCTCCTGAGGCTTTGTGGTGGCGCTCACGTGGGTGTAACCGGCCTGACGCAGGAGTTCCTCGAGAAGGCTTACGTTCGACTCCTGATCGTCCACGATCAGGATTTTTGCCCCGAGAATTTCGGTGGTGATCATGAGGTCCCCTCGCTGCGGTCCGGATGCCCGCTCAGGCGGCGCGCCTTCGAGGCTAAAAACGCCTGGTCGATTGTCTCCATGAACTCATGGATGTTGATGGGTTTGGTGAGATAGCGAAAGAACCCCGCCGCGAGACCCCTCGCGATATCCCGGGGCATCGCGTTGGCGCTGAGCGCCACCACCGGGATGGACGCGGTCGCCGGGCTCTCCGCGAGCAAACGCAGGGCCTGCACGCCGCTGATCCCGGGCAGATTGATGTCCATAAGGAGCACATCCGGAAGGGTGGTACGGGCCAGATCCACCCCGCTCGGCCCGTCCATCGCGCTGATCAGGTGGACATCGGACCGCCGCGCCATCAGATTCTCAACCAACATCAGGTTCGCCGGATTGTCCTCGATGTAGAGAAGAGTGCTCTTCCGCGCGATCGAGGGTGCGGTGACGGGAGCGGCGAGGTCGGGGGCTTCCGGCCCGCCGTGGGCCTGGGGCGGCGGGGTCAGATCCAGCTCGACCCAGAAGAGGCTGCCCTTCCCGACCGTGCTCTCGGCGCCGATGGTCCCGCCCATCAGTTCGACCAGGCGTTTGCAGACCACAAGGCCGATGCCGGTGCCCTCCTCCGCGTGCGCCTCCTGGCCCAATCGGTTGAACGGCTGGAAGAGCTGCGCCAGTTTTTCAGACGGCAGACCTGACCCGGAATCTTCCACGCTCACCCGCAGGCGGCCCGGCTTGCTAACCGCGTAGGCCACCCCTACGGTGCCGCTCGCGACGTTGTACTTGATCGCATTGGAAAGGAGGTTGATGAGAACCTGCTTGAACCGCGTCCGATCCGCCCTGACGAAGAGGGGAGTATTGCAGCCATGGAAGCTGACGGTGATGCCGCGCTTGTGGGACTGCGGCTCGATCATGGTCCGGCACTCCTGCATGACCTCCCCTACCGCAATGGGCTCGAGCGAGAGGGCAAGTTTGCCCGATTCGATCAGGGCAAGGTCGAGGATTTCGTTGATCAGATCAAGAAGGTACCAGCCGGCTTTCAGAATCTGCTCGATGCTCCTCTTCTGTGCAGGCGTGGGCGCGGGCGAGCCAGACTCCATGAGCTGGGCGAATCCCAGAATCGCGCTCAGGGGCGTGCGCAGTTCGTGACTCATGCTCGAGAGAAACTCGGACTTGGCGAGGTTCGCCTTTTCCGCCGCCGACTTCGCCGCCTGGAGTTCGTCGTTCTTGTCGTGAAGCGCTTGATTGAGCTGGGCTCGTTCGCCCTCGACCGCCTTGCGCACCGTGTTGTCAGTCCCGATGAGCAGGTAGCCGATGATCTCGTCCTGGGCGTCGCGCAGGGCGGTGACCGAGACGAGGGCGGGGAACCGGCGGCCATCCTTGCGGATGTAAGTGAGCTCGTAGATGTCCTCGATACCGCGCGAGGCCTTGAACACCAGCGCCTCGAAGCCCGGCCTTATCGGAGTGCGGAACTCGGCGCTCAGGGTCTGGGCGCGGGCGATCACTTCCAGGGGGTCGGAGATGTCGGCGGAGGTAACGCGATTAACCACCTCGTCCGCGGTGTATCCGAGCATGCGCTCCGCACCGACGTTGAAGATCTGGATAATGCCCTTCGCGTCGGTGGCGATGCTTGAGAAATTCGCGCTGTTGAAGATCGCACGTTGCAAGGCTCCCGCTTTGAGCAGGTTCTCTTCCGTCTGCTCGCGCGGCGACCCCAAAGGGGCCTCGGCGCTCATCGTCCGTATTCTCATTGACTCACTGCCCATGCTTCACATCGTTCTCCAGACTCCAGAGGCTTCCCTCGCCTTCCGTCAAGGCGCACGCTGGTGCTCCCCGGGAAAGAGACTATGCGTGTAGGGAACAAGGCTCGATTCGAGCTTAGCTGCGCTTGGCTTCGTTTGTATGTTCGGCAACCCACATAAACGCCCCGGCAAGTTCTTCGCTTCTGTGTGCGGCACACAACAGACGCGGTTCCGCCTGGATCGCTATTCTCACGTTGGTCGTTCCATCGCCGCAACTAAAGTGAAGGAAGTAGAAGTATGCGAAAAGTGATTCGGAGTAACAGCAGCATCGCCGCACTGCTCACGGGCCTGATGCTCGGAAGCGTCCAGGGCGCCTACAGCGAGAGCGCGGACGGAAAGACCGTGCGCCGGGAGGACGTCAAAACGTGGGTGCTCACCCTCGACGGAAAGGACCATGAGGCTCATCCGATGACCCCCGCCTACGACGGGTCCACCGGGCTTTTCCACCTGCCTTCGGCCTACACCCTCCCCAAGGGGCGTCTCTCCGTGAGCCTCTTCCGCGACAACCTCGACCGGGATCCCAAGGATCAGGATATCTCGATCCATGGCTTGACTGCGGCGTTCGGCGTGACCAACCGCTTGGAGCTCGCGGCGAGCTTTGGCCTCCAGAATCGCATCGACGCGGATGCGCTATTTCAGCCCGGCTTCGTGAATGACTACCCGTTTGTGACTTCCGGCTGGCAGACCGGCGCCGGCGATGTCAAGCTCGGAGCCAAGTTCAAACTCCTCGACGACTACGGGGACGGCCCGGTGGGCCTTTCCGTGCGCGGATTCATGAAGCTCGCGACCGCGAACGAAAAGAAAGGCCTCGGCACCGGAAAACGGGCCACGGGACTGGACGTCTTGATGTCCAAGTCGCTTGGCGGCAAGGCGGATATCCATGCCGCCCTTGGTTACCAGTGGAACAGCGATCCCGACTCTCCTTCCAAGGTGGATATCGGCGACGCCTTCAAGTGGGGCGTGGGGCTCAATCTCCCGGCCTGCCGTACGATCCAGGTCCAGGCCGAGATCACGGGAACGAAATACAAGAACGCCGCCTTCGCCCAGACAAATCCCGTGGACCTCGTCATCGGGCCGGTGATCTGGTTCGCGAAGGGGATATTCATCCGCCCGGCGATCTCCAGAAACCTCAACTTCGACGACCGCGGTCTCAACCAGAGTCGCAAAAGCTCCACCGGTTTCCAGTTCTCGGTGGGCTACCA
>CAZFQH010000042.1:0-7849 GCA_964520805.1 uncultured Acidobacteriota bacterium
ACGCGGACAGGGCGGCGGCCGGGATAAGTCCGCCCCCGCCGGGGGGCAGCAGGCGCACGCGGCGAATGAAGGAAAGGCCATCTTCTCCCGGCATTGCAATGTCACTGAGCAGGATGTCAGGCTGAAGGCGAACCAGAAGGTCATAGGCCTCGTGGACCGAGGTCGCGGAGATGACCGCCATTCCATTCTGCTGAAGAATGAGCCGCAGGGCTTCCCGGACGTCTTCTTCGTCGTCGACGAGCAGCACTCGAAGGCCGTCTGGAGGACGATCATCCGCCTGAAGCCGCGGCGTACGTGGAGTTTCGGCCTCGGACGGACGCTCGAGCGCTATGGGCAGCAGGATGGTGAACAGACTGCCTCGGCCCGGACCTGGGCTCTCGGCGCTGACCATGCCGCCATGATTGGCGACGACATGCCTTACGACGTAGAGACCGAGGCCGAGGCCGTGGTGGGCACGGGTGGAGGTGTTGTCCTGCTGCCGGAACCTCGCGAAGGCGAAGGGCAGAAACTCGGCGCTCATGCCTTCTCCATCGTCCAGCACGCGAAGGCGCGATTGCGCGTCGACGAGGTCCAGGGTCACGGTCACGTTTCCGCCGACCGGAGTGAACTTGATCGCGTTCGACAGGAGGTTCGAAATGGCCTGCTGCAACCGGCCCGGATCGGCCTTGACCCCCACCGGGAGATCGGGAACGCCCACGGTCAGATTCAGACCCTTCAGCGCGGCGTCCCCCAAAGCCGCGTCCACCGCGCCGCGCACGATGCCGCGCAGGTCAACGAGCAGGGGATGAAGCATGAGGCCGCCGGCCGCGATGCGCGAGGCGTGCAGCAGGTCCTCGATGATGCGCTCCAGCGAGCGGGCGCTGCGTTCGATGATGCCGAGGGCCCGTTCGCGTTCGGCGGGGTCGAAACCGCCCTGACGCAGCAATCCCAGCCAGACCAGGATGGCGCCCAGGGGCGTTCGCAGTTCGTGGGAGAGAAGAGCGAGAAACTCGTCCTTGAGCTGGCTCGTCGCCTCTACCCGGTGGCGCGCCGATTCCTCAAGTTCCATGAGACCGGTGATGTCGCGGGTCTGGATCCGGCAGTGCACGAAATCGTCCCCGTGGAAAAGCGCCGAGGCATCGATGAGCACCTGTTTGATCGAACCATCGCCCGCGCGAACCCGCGTCCGATAGCCCTCCACCCGTTCCCCGCGCGCTGTCCGTTCGAGAATGTCGGCGGGGGCCAGGGGATCGACGAAGAAGTCCGCGAGGTGCCGCCCGAGATAGTCGGCCTCGGAGGAGCCGACGAACGCGAGCTCGGCCCGGTTGGCCCACAGGATGCGGCCGTCCGAACCAACGAGTCGAAGGCCCACCGCGGCGTCATGGAGGAACTCTCGAAGTTCCTGGTCGCTCTCCGGCAGTCTCACATCACGCCTTTCAGACGTTGCGAGACGGACGAAGCCCCGTGACAACGCTCACCAGATGGCGAGGCAAGTGTAGTCCTGATCCCACTCATCGGACCTTGGCGGGAACGCCCTTCAGTCTCGGAAGGCTCGTCGTGAAACTTGAACCCTGTCCCACCCCCGGGCTTTCCGCGACCAGTTCGCCGCCATGGAGCTCCACGAGCTTCTGCGCGATCGACAGGCCCAGGCCGAGGCCTCCCGCGGGGCGGGTGCTCGAAGAGTCGTCCTGAGTGAAGCGGTCGAAGATCCGCGGAAGAAAGGCGGCGGCGATCCCGGCCCCGCTGTCGTGAACCACGACAAGCACGTGCTCGCCCTTCGATGAGAGGCTGACTCGAACGCTTCCATCCCTCGGTGTGAATTTGACGGCGTTCGTGAGCAGGCACGAGAACACCTGGAGAAGGCGCTCCTCGTCGCCCAGAACCATCGCTCCCCCGCGGCTTCCGGCCACGCGCAGCCGAACTCCCTTGACCTCCGCGGCCCGGGCGATGTCCTTGATCGCCGCCTTCACGACGGTTGCGAGGTCGACCGGTCGCAGATCGAGCTGGAGCTTGCCGGTGCTGATCCTCGACATATCGAGCAGCCCATCGATGATCCGGTTCTGGGCGGTGGCGTTGCGGATGATCGTGTCGATGGCGCGCGTGGTGTCATCCTGAGACAGTTGACCGCGCCTGAGGAGATGGGCCCAGCCCACGATCGCGGTCAGCGGCGTTCTCAGCTCATGGGACAAGGTGGCGAGGAACTGGTCATCGAGCCCCGTCGCTCGCAAGGATCGGGCGTCGTCAGACAAGAGAGAACGCCTCGCGTCGACCTTTGTAGATTTTTCCGCGGACAAACGCCAGGGTCAGCGCCCGATCAGGATGAACACGCCCGCCGCCATTCCTAGGACGTTCAGCAGAAGGCCGAGCGACGCGATGAGGGGCACGTAGAGCGCCAGATTCATCAGGATCAGCCAGCTCCCCAGCAGGAGCATTCCGATGTTTCTCGTGATGGGGGGGGTCATTGTGAGTGTCTCCAGTGACAGGAATGCCGACGCGACATACGAGGCCTTCCATGGGGGATTCAACCGCTTGGTGCAAGGCCCGTGCCGGGTTGTCGGTGCGGTCGGCCACGCGACTCCGCAACATTTCGCTACCCCTTCCTCAAAAATATAGACGCTGGTCCCGGAGGATACGGCCAGGGGCCGGGGTTTCATAACCTGGGCGGCATCAGTATTGCTTTGGTAGGCGAGGTGATGAAATGCCTGCGGTACCTCGCCGTCGCCTCGCTCGCTCTTGCCGCAGTCAGCGCCAGGGCGCAGATTACGGAAACCCCCACCTACTCGAACGCCCTGGTGATCTCCGTGGATCCCCTGCGCCGCATCATCGTGCTGAGAACCGCTCCAGGCCGGAGGGAGACTCTGGTCTTCGACGATCTGCTCGCCGGCTCCGGCGCGGCGAAGGCCGGAGATCGCGTGATCGTGACGGTACGCGGGGGTCCCGGTCGTAGAAGGATCAGCGCCATCAAGGTGATCACCCCGAGCGCTCCTGCGGCCGAAGTGACCCGGCCTTCCCCAGAAACTCCAGATGAGGCCGGGATGGAGTCGGTGCGCGCGGAGGCGCGGGCTCGTTATTCGGATCAGGTCGCGACACTGTCGCAACGCGCGCAATCCGTCGATGGAATATGGAACACCTTCGTCAAAAGCTGCGCGGTGAAACCCGTTTCGAACGAAGGCGGCGGACGCGACTGGTTCGGACTGTGGGATGGCCGGGTGTTCGCGGACTATTCGGGCGGTGAATGCCGGGATCTCTTCAACCAGATCGTAAGCGCCGGCGAGGTCATCAAGAAATCCATGGCCGAGGTCGAGATCGGCATCGAGAAACGGTTGATCCCGGGCGAAATCCGGGACATTCGCAGAAGCCACTCGATGAACTGGGACGGCTTCTTGCTTCCTCCGCCCCAAAGGCGCGAACCCTGAGCAAGGCATCGACCATCCGCTCTCTCCGCGTCATCGTCCTCGTCGTGCTCACCTTGGTCCTGCTGGTAGGAGGGTTCATAGAGTACCGGCAGCGCGGAAGGGTGCTTTCAAGGCAATCGGCCCGCGAGGCTCTGCTGCTACGGCAAATCCAGGCCCTTCGCGAACTGACTCAGGACGGAGACCGCGGGACCCTCCTCGACTTCAAGGGGATCCTCATCGTGGTGGACGAGACCCTCGTCCAGGACATGCTCCGCACGGTGAGCCCCCTGGACGCCGAAATCGGCGGCGGCTTTCATGTGACGGTGGAGTCGGTCAAGGCGGAGTTCAAGGGTGGCGTGGCTCTCGTTTCGATGACGGGTACGGCCACCGCGCAGGGCGCGCAGGTGGGGGCCATGGTCACGGTGTTCGGGTCCATAGACGCGGTGGCGATTGACCCCGCCTCGGGGCTGCTGCGCTGCAACCTCGGTATTCTCGCGGTCGAAGCCGAAAATGCCGACACCCTCGGAGGGAACGATCCGGTGGGCCGTCTGAGCGAAGCCCTGACCGAAGGCGGACTTGCCGCTCTTCTCGGGCCCCTCGAAATCCCCGTTCGCCTCGACAACGCCCTGACCATTCCGGCGGTGGACTCGAAGCGGCTGGACATTACCGCCGAAACCCTGCCGCTCATGGTGGCGGCGCGAAGGATCAAGGTGTTTGGCGGCAAACTATGGATATTCGTCGATGCGGGGCTGTCGCAACCGCCGGCGCCCGCGAAGGCGAAGGACGTCGATTGAAAAACGGGATCATGGCTCTCGTGGCGGCCTGGGGGATGCTGGCGGGCTGCACCGCCGTGCCGCCCGCCGAGGGCCCGGGCAAGCTGGCCGGGCTTCAGCAGACCTACGATGCGCTCCACGCGCGCCTCGATGCCGCGGCCGCCCGTGACCCGCTGGTCACCGCGACCCATGCGGATCGCGGAACGATCGTGATGGCGATCCGATCGAGCCTGGTCGAGGATCTGGTGGGGCACGTCGCCAGACGGTATCTCGACAATGTAGAGGTGGACCTTGGAGATGTGCGGGCAAAGAGTTCGGGGGAGATTCGAAAGAAGACTTTCCTCGGGCGGGTGAAGGTGGGCTCCTGGACGGTCAGCGTCGAGCTCGGCGACCTGGTGGGCCACCTGCGCGCGGGCACGCCCAAGGTGTCACTTCGCGCTCCGAATATGATCGATCTGGAAATCCCCGTGAACGTCATCGAGAGCGCCGGTGACGCGGCGTTCGCGTTCACCTGGGATTCTGCCGGGCTCGCGAACGTCGTCTGCAAGGACTTCGAGCTGAATCGGGGCCTTCGAGGCCAGGTGCTCCCCCAGCGTCACGTGGTTCACGGCGCCATGCGGCTTGCCAACAATGGCGAGGATCTGACCGCGACGCCGGTTTTCCCGGATCGCAAGGTCCGCCTCAGGATCGATCTCACCCCCGCATCGTGGGCGATTGTGGAGGCGGCCCTGCGTTCACAAGACACCTCGGGGACCTGCGGCACGCTGGTGAACCCCGAGGAGGGACTCGCCTTCCTCAAGACCCTCGCCGCCAAGGGCGTAACCGTGCGGCTTCCTGAAAAAATCTTCCGAACCGTGCGCCTGCCCGCGAGCCTGCGTCGGGAGGTCACCGTGACCGGGCGTGTGGTGAACCTCTCAATTCAAGGAGAAAGCCTGCGCATCGAGACCGGCACCTTGTGGTCGAGCGCATCGATTCTGGTTCAGCCCATCTCTCGCCCCTGAATCAAAGAGGGACGGTCAGCTCAGGCGGGCGGGTCCTTCTGACGCGTGGTCGCGACGCCGGACAGAATGCCCAGGCCGACCATAATGATGGTGCCCACGCCGATCCAGGGGCCCGGAATTTTGAGAAGGGTGGCCCCGTAGACAAGCCCGCCGATCAATATGAGATAGCCGACGATGTAGATGCTGAAGGACATGTTTTCCTCTGAGTGCTAGTGGGTAGTTGTTAGGGGCCGCCAAGTCCGCGCGTCGGTGGAAGGGACGGGCTGGAGGCGGGTGCCAATGGCGGCACCTTGACGCCGCTCACCACGAAATCGAGACGACGACTAAGTTCCAGGATCGCGGCCGCGTCGAGCGGCTGCACGGTTGGCTGCCGTTCTCTGACCGCGGCGGCCGCAACGATCGCCACCAAAAGTCCGGTCGCGAGCCAGAACGCGAGAGGACGGGTCACGCGCCGCGCACCACGGTCAGGTTAACCCTGAGAGCGAGCGGAACGTAGCCGGCTCACCAGTTGAACGGCGACCAGGCCTCGCCGAAGCCACCGGCCCATCATTCCGGGTTGCAGAGCTGCCGGTACGAGGGCGCTGCCCACGATCCAGGCCGGATGTTTAGCAACGTAGCGAAAGGCGGCGAGGCCTCGATCTACCAGAGTTAGAGGGCGGCGCCAGACGAGGACGTTTTGTTCGAGGCTCTCCCGCTGTGACTCGGCGGTGGCCACGAGCCGAGCGCGCCGAGCAGCTATGTCCGCAAGCGCCCGGCTCATGGGCGGGGCGCCAGCCATTGTCGGTCTTTGCGGAGTTCGGCGAGACTCGACGAGAAAAGCCGTGGCTTGGCCTTGATCTTCTTGAGAGCCACCGCGATCGCCGCGGCCCCCGCCCCCACAAACAGGAGGCTCAGGCCTCCGAGGGCCAGGAGGCGGTGCGAATCCCAAACCGCAAAGACCAGCAGAGAGGCGGCAAGGACGACGCCCACCCCGAGGCAGAAGAAGGCGGCGAGGGCGAACAACGTGAGCGATACAAGATGTTCCCGTTCCTCCTCGAGATCCGTGGAGAGGAGGTCCAGTCGGTTGTGAACGATGGCGACCACGGTGGTTGCGGTGGCGGTCAGTGAGTCGACCAAGCCCGGCCGGTCGTCTATCGGCATTCTCTCCATGGCCACACCTATCGGCGCGCGACGAGCACGCCGATCAAGAGCCCCACCCCCGCGGCGACGGCGATCGCCTCCCACGGCTTTTCGTGCACATAGGCGTCGGTCGCGTTGGCGGCGGCCCGGCTGCGCAGCCCGATAGCTTCCTGCGCTTCGTTGGCGCGCGACCTCAGGGCGCGAAGCGATTCCTCGGCGCGGGCGCGCACCGAGGCGAGTCCGTCTCCGCCAAGGTCGGCGGTCGCTTTCACCAGCGCTTCCGCGTCGGCAAGGGCGTTCTTGAAGTGATTGTTGAGCTGTTCATCAGTAATTGCGTAGGACATGGGTTTCACCTTGTGGTTGTTGAGAGGGATGGGCCAGGGGTCAAGCGCCCCGACGGGCCTTAGCTGCGATGTTCAGAGTCTTCGGCCCTGGATGACGCGCAACAGGACCACGACCACCGCGATCACAAGCAGGATGTGGATAACCCCGCCCATCGTGTTGGAAGTGACCAGGCCAAGGACCCAGAGGACGAGGAGGATGACGACGATTGATTCAAGCATGTGTGACTCCAGAAGTTGACGGCTACTCATGATGCCCCAAGGTCGGGGGGCTGGACTGTGCGGCACCGAACCAAGCTCAAGGAAATGATTTCCCTCTCGACTAGCAGGACCGCCAGGCGCCCTTCTTTCGGGCGGCCTAGTCGGTCTGAATCTTCCAGCGCGATTCGCTGTTCAGCCGCCAAAAGCTCCCGCAGTTCGGCCTTGGGGGCTTCGAGTCGCGTACCTCATCGATCCTTGCGGTGTGTTGTGGCATGTGGCCCAACGGCGCCCTGGCGCAGTTCAAGACGAGGTAAGCGCTTTCGGAAGGCAGCTCGCCAAGATGTCGGGGGAGCACACCCCAAGCGGTGCACTCATCAGTCGCATCAGGCGGCTTTTCCACGCTTGGGTGTCGCCTGAGGTCCTGAGCGCGGCGGAGACATTGTCCATCGCGGACGCAGAGCGTAACTTGTCCCCGTGACCCACATTATTTACGGCTCCGCAGGCTCAAGAGCGAGGGGGCCGTCGAACAATTGAATGAAGCTGACAACGCGCACCTCGCTTTGTGAGGAGGATCGCGCCGTGGCAGCGCATTCGCGGTCCCCTTCGCGCTCTCGCGTCATTGATGCGCGGCTTGCCCGTGAAGCCGGGTGTTCGGTGCGGTTTCGGCTCAAGGCGCGGATCGTGCCGTAGGTTTTGGTAGCGATGCCCCCGATCAATGAAGCTGAGATGCCGAATCGTTTCTGGCCCTCTTCGCAAATCGATTCGAACAGGTCTCTACATACTCTGGGACCAGGCCGTGCGCCAAGACGAAGGAGCTGAAGCGCGCCGGGATCGGATTGTGGACCAAGTCGGCGCACCGGCGGACCTCGGTTTGGATCGAGCCCAAGGAAATTCTGCCGGAGGGTCAGGCGATCGTGGAGCGCCTGCCGTGGGCGTGGCTCAAAGAGGCGGGGCCTTTCGAGGCCCGATGGAAGGGCGTTCGGGTTGGATGCATCCAAGAGGCGGAGAGCCGGTATCGTGCCCACCAACGTGCGGCGGCG
>CAZFQH010000042.1:7949-13935 GCA_964520805.1 uncultured Acidobacteriota bacterium
GCGGCGGCGTCTGCGACGGCGTCGTCTCCCGCCCCCGGTGTGGTCGTCTAATTCAAGGGCACCCACAAGGGGTGCCCCTACGGTTGCCGATTCTGAGTCAAAAGGGCGGGCACGAGGGCGGGATCGGCAGGTCCGGTTCCAGGACACCCATGAGGGCCGCGCCCCGCCAACAGCGAACGAGTTCAGGGAACTGCCCCTGCATTTTCGGTTCAGGGGCACCGAGGGGTGCCCCTGCGGTTCACGTTCGTCTTTCAGAGGATCGCGCTCAGTACCTCGCTCGACATCAAGACGCCGCGGCGGGTGAGGCGAACCGTCGAGTCGTCGACCTCGAGAAGGCCTGCGTCGATGCTGGGACGAAGGGCCTCCCCGAAGTGGTCGAGGACATCGACGCCATGCCGCTCGCGGAAAGTGTCACGACCGATACCGCGGCGGACGCGCAGCCCGGTCATCACCGCCTCTTCGAGACGCTCTTGTCGCAACAAGGTTCGCTCCCCCGACCGGGCCTCTCCGCGCGTCTCGATGGCCTCGCAATACCGTCCGAAGCTGGCCTCATTCCAATAGCGCACGCCGTGGTCAAAGCCGTGGGCGGCCATCCCGAAGGCGTGGAAGGGGCCGTCGTCCCAGTACTTGAGGTTGTGGCGTGACTCGAAACCAGACCGCGCGAAGTTCGAGATTTCGTAAGCGTGAATCGACGCCTGGGCCAGGGTGTCCTCGGCCTCAATGAAGAGGTCGGCGACGAGGTCGTCGTCGGGCAGGTTCAGGGTCCCCTGACTCGCACGGTGCGCGACCACTGTCTTGCCGTCGGTCTCGAGGACGTACAGGCTGACATGGTCAGGAGCGAGGTCCAACAGCCTTCTCAGTCCGTCCATGAAGCGCGTGCGGGTTTCGCCGGGCCAGCCAAGAATCAGGTCCATCGAGATATTTTTGAAGCCGGCGCCGCGGGCGGCCTGAACCGCGCTCGTGGCATCTTCGGCGGTGTGGTCGCGGAGCATCTCTTTCAGCACCGCGTCGTTGAACGACTGAATGCCGAGACTCAATCGGTTCACGCCCGCGGCGAGGAGACCTGCGTATCCGCGCTGGTCGAGGTCCCGGGGATTGGCTTCGAGTGTGACCTCGGCGTCGTCCGAGAGGGTGTAGCGACTGCGCAGGGTCGAGGTCAGCTCGCCGATCTGCCGCGGTGGAACGAGGGATGGGGTGCCGCCCCCGAAGTAGAGGGTGTCGGCGAGGCCCCCTTTGGCTCCGCCGATCTCGGTGGTCAGCGCGCGAAGGTAGCGCTCACGGCGTGAGTCGCCTGGCCGCCCGGGGTCGATGGCGAAGTGGCAGTAGGCGCACTTCTGCACGCAGAAGGGGATGTGGAGGTAGACACCTAGAGGCCGTTCAACGGGTTTCATGGGTGCTGGCTCAGTATTGGTTTCGGCCACGAGAACTTTCTGGTCGGTCCGTTGGCCCAAGGCCAGGCTGCGCGCTCGACTGGAATACCCTCGTCGCACCCAGGGACCTTTGGGTTTCTCGCAAGACGTCACGGCACCCTGCGTGGGCTCTTAGCGCGTGGGCGGTGGGCCGTCCAGGGCTCCGCTCTGGTTGTAGTGCTGGCGGTGGACGCGGTGGTCGGTGCCCTTCATACGAACCACGACGCACATCTCCATCAGGCGGGAGCGCAGACGATTGCCGATGCGTTCGACCAGAAACTCACGATCCGAGGCGTCGCCGCCAACTTGATCCAGACGACGGATCTCCGATGCGTCCTTGTCCTCAAAATTCGTGGTGATGACCGACGGCCGTTGATGCACGTAACGCTGATTGAGGATGTAGAAGAGAGTGTCGTTCATCCAATCCGTCATCTTCCAGGCACCGAGATCGTCCAGCACCAGAATGTCAGTTTTGATGATCGGATCCAGGACCTCGGTTTCGGTCATACGGACGTCGGGGTTGTACGACGACCGGATCTCGCGCATCAGCTCGTGAAAATCCCAGAACTGCCCGCGCACCTTCTTGGACTCGGCCAGTTCGCGCAGCACCGCCACCGCCAGATGGGTTTTCCCGATGCCGTTGGAGCCGGTGAATAGCAGCCCGAGCCCCGCCGAGACGCCGCGGTGGGGATAGCCTGCAGCGAAACTCGCGGCCTTCTCCCACGCCGCGCGCATCTGGGGCGAAGACGCGCTTTCGAAGTTCGCGAGCGTGCATGCCCGATAACGAGCGGGAACGCGCAGACGCTCGAAGATGTCGGGGCCCTTCGAACCTTCGGCGCGGCAGGCGCAGGTCTTCGCGAACTCGCGGTCGTCGCGAACCACGATTTCAAAGCCGGTGCCGCCGCAGATGGCGCAATCAGACATCGGTTGCAGGTTATCAATCCCGGGCGGAAGAGGATGGCGCGGGCAGCGGGTTGCCCCCCGGCCCCGGTGACGTCGATGCCGGCGCCTCTACCCGAACGATGGCCTGCGGGGGGAGGCGGACAAGAGCCTGTTCAAGCCGTTCGGCGAATCCTTCGCGGGCGCCCTGCTTCATCTCCTCGCGCACCCAGGCCACGAACTCGTTCATCTCCTTCTGCATCTGCTCGATCTGCGCGCGCAGCTTGAGGATCACGTCTATGCCGGCGAGATTCACGCCCAGGTCGCGCGAAAGGGAGAGGATCATCTCGAGGCGCTTCATGTCCTCGTCGGTGTAGAGGCGCGTGTTGCCTTCACTGCGCGAGGGTTTCAGAAGGCCTTCACGCTCGTACATCCGCAGGGTCTGCTGATGAATCCCATAGCTTTGGGCGAGCGTGCTGATCATATAGAACCGCTGACCGGGTGAAGCACCCAGCGGCCGGGTGGGACGTCGTCCTCGAGGCATGTCGTTCTTCCTCTTCCAGCTATTGATCTTTTTGATTCGCCGACTCGGCCTCGGCCAGCCGCTGCGCCACCTGAGCCAGAAGGGCCTTGGACTCCGCATCGGTGATGGCGGGAACCACCAGCTTCACCTCGGCCCACAGGTCTCCACGTGAGGCGGGGTGGCCGAAGTGAGGCATGCCGCGTTTGCGAAGTCGGAATCGCTGGGCGCCCTGGGTACCCGCGGGAATCTCGATCGGCACATCGCCATCGGGAGTCTTCACACTGACGTGGCCGCCGACCGCAGCGTCGAAGATGGAGACGGGCGCGTCGACGTAGAGGTCGTGACCGGCCCGGCGATAAAGAGGATGCGGATCCACCTCGACATTCACCACGAAATCACCCGGGGGGCCACCTCGGCGACCGGCGTTTCCCGCGGAAGGCAGCCGGAGACGGGCTCCGTGTTCGATGCCCGGCGGTACGTTGATGTCCATCCACTCGCTCTCGTGCATTCGCGACTCCCCCGCACAGGCAGGACACGGGCCCTGGATACGCTGGCCCGCGCCATCGCACTCGCGGCAGCGCGCACTGAAAACAAGGTGGCCGCGGCGCACGCGAATCGAGCCCTGGCCCCCGCAAGCCGCGCAGGATTCGGGGGCTCGAGCCACCAGACCGCTGCCATCACAGGTCGCACAAGGCGACAGGCGACTCACGGATATCCGACGATGCGCGCCTCGGAAGGCCTCGTCAAACGAGACGCGCAGCGTGACCTCGAGATCTTCTCCGCGCTGCGAGGGCGACCCTTCGGGCTCGATCACGGATTCAAAGAGTTCGCGGAAACCCTGACGTCCTCGTCCTCCGCCGCCCGGGGCGAAATCGAAACCCTCGAAGGCCAGCGCCGGCTTCTCCCGAGACGTCTTGCCTTCGACGACGCCTCGGTCGTAAGCACTTCGGCGTTCGGGGTCCGACAAAACTTCGAAGGCCTGAGCGACCAGGGCGAACATCGAGGCCGCCTCGGCGCTGGCCGGATGGAGGTCCGGATGGAATTCGCGGGCGCGACGCTGATAGGCGCGCCGGAGTTTTATCGGCGAGAAACGCCGGTCTACCCCGAGAATCGAATAGAAATCAGCCATATCTAAGCCTTACGCTATCAATTATAGCTGGATATGAGTGTGAATCGATCACATAAACAAGCGGACGGTCGTCATCAGCCACTTCGCGGCGACGTTTGTGACTCCCCTCCTCTTCGGAGTGGAGTCCACCGATACGTTCCAGCCTTGGCGCGGCCACACTGGTGATGGTTCTCATCGGCTCGGCTGCGGGTGGGTTGCCGGCGCGGCGGGCTTCTTCGGTGCCGCCCATGACCGCTCTGCGCTGCGAATAGCCGCAGCGGGCCGTCTCCGCCTACACGATCGGCTTACGCTCCACCCGGCCGGTGAGGGTTTCGGCCCCGATCGAGATATAGAGCTCGCGTTCCGAAACCGACAAGGCGAAGGCCATGCGGCGGTCGATCCGCTTGGCCATGGCCGAGATGAGGGCGGGAGTGATCGCATACAACTCCAGGGCCTCGGCGCGATGGATGCGTTCGCCGGAAAGGCGCGCGACCAGGCGATCCACATCCTTGTGGGTGTAGACGGCCACGCGCGGGGAAGCCTTCGATGCCTTGTGCAGGCGCGCGGCGTCAGGACTGCCGATCTCAATCCAGGACCGAAGTGCGCCGGTGAGATCGCGCACGGTAAGGGCGGGCTCATCGGGGTCGGAAAGCCCCCCGGTCGAGAAGGCGATGCCCGCTTCGAACTCCAGGGCATAGGCGAGCACGCGGGTCAAGAGGTACTCGGTGGATTCGGAGGGATGGCGGGCCACGCGCAGGGCCAGCGAATCATAGACCTGACGATCCGCGTCGGCGAGGTCGATGTCAAAGTTGTGAACCGTAGCTCCAGTGGCCATACGTCAGTAGACCACCCCACTCCGAGTGCCGCAATGCTGCGCTTCGGCAGCGGCCTTGATGCTACGATCCGGCCCCGCGATCCTAGGGCCCTCAGGGGGATACCCGACGGCTCAGCCTCATCCAGGAAAGGGCGAGCTTGAAGATTCACCTCGTCGACGGCACTTACGAGATCTACCGCGCCTATTTCGGGGCGCCCAAAGCCGAGGTGTCGGGTTGTGAAGTCGGGGCCACGCGGGGCCTCCTGCGCTCATTCCTTTCGCTGCTGCGCGACGATGGGGTCAGCCACGTGGCCGTGGCGTTCGACCACGTGATCGAGTCTTTCCGCAATGACCTCTTCGCGGGATACAAGACGGGCGAGGGAATTCCCGAGGATCTGGGTTCGCAGTTCCCACTGGCCGAGCGGGCTTCCTATGCTCTGGGAATCGTGACCTGGCCCATGGTCGAGTTCGAAGCGGACGACGCTCTCGCCACCGCAGCCGCCCGTTGGGCCGAGGCGCCCGGGGTCGAACAGGTTCTGATCTGCACACCCGACAAGGACCTGGCCCAATGCGTGAGAGGGAAGCGCGTGGTTCGCCTGGATCGCATGCGTCGTCTGTTGCTGGACGAAGCGGGTGTGGTCGAGAAATTCGGTGTGCCCCCGAAGGCGATCCCCGACTGGCTTGGTCTCGTCGGCGACTCGGCGGACGGGATTCCGGGAATCCCGCGATGGGGCCAGAAGGCCGCCTCGACACTGCTCGCCCGCTTTGGCAGGATCGAGGACATTCCCGATGATCCCGCGAGATGGGGCATCGGCGTGCGCGGCGCATCGGCGCTTGCCTCCAGTCTGGCCGAACGTCGGGCCGAGGCGGCACTCTACAAAACCCTCGCGACTCTCCGCCTCGATGTGCCTCTGGTCGAAACTCTCGAGGATCTCGAGTGGAAAGGGGCACGCCGCACGCAGCTCCAGGCCCTGTGCCAGGAGATCGGCGACGACGAGTTTCCATCCCGCGTCCCCCGCTACCGGGACTGAGCGTGCGCGCGGTGCTGAGGCAGGCCTCGTGCCTGCCCTTTACGTGAAACGCCGGATTCGCCGCGGGGCTTGGGAACTCGAGGGCGGCCACGAGGGCCGCCCCTACCAGTTAGGAAGAAAGGGGTTCGCAAGAGTTAGACGTGAAGTCCTGGGGCAGATGGTGTAGGGGCAGGCCTCGTGCCTGCCCTTTACGTGAAACGCCGGATTCGCCGCGGGGCTTGG
>CAZFQH010000042.1:14035-15336 GCA_964520805.1 uncultured Acidobacteriota bacterium
GAACTCGAGGGCGGCCAACGAGGGCCGCCCCTACCGCGGTGAACCAGATCTCGCGGCCGTGAGCCGACCCGTCGAGACCCTCGGCGGAAATCCACTCGTCGCCAAGGAGCGTGATCTTGCCGTCCCTCGTGGCCACGCTGACGCGGCCGCGGTTGTCGCCATAGCGCGAGTGATCGAGGAAAGCCACGCGAACGCCGTCGGGCGAAACCCGCGCGTGCGAAACGCAGCCCTTCGATTCGTAGACAACTTTGCCGAGCGGGAACTCGACGCGATCGCGACCTTCAACCCGGCGGACGACGGCAAGCTCGGCAGAGCCGGAGATCCAGTCGGCTTCCCGCACGGACTCCAGAAGAGGCCGCGGGTTCTTTCCCAGAAGTTCGACCTCGGCCAGCTTCCCGTCGGCGAGCCATGCTTCGTACTTCTGATCGACCGAGAGGGCCATCTGGCCCTTCTCGGAGATGGACAGCAGACCGGCATTGGGCAGACCCAGGTCGGTCGACTTCCGGTTCTCATCGACTCACGACGCTCTCGAGCACCGCCGGGACCTGACGTCCCGACAACGACATCGCGGGCGGATCGTCGCGCAAGATAGCGGAGAGACTCTCGGCCTGAGAATCGCCCGGGAAGGCGCGCTTCCCCGTGACCATCTCGTAGGGCGAAGACGTCGGAACGCCGATCGGCACGTTTGCCCTTGGCCTGTTCGGGCGACATGTAGCCAAGAGTGCCCATAACGAGGCCGGCTTCGGTGGCGTGGGTCTTCGTTGCACCTTCGGAGACGGCGGTTGCGGCATCGGAGCGGGCGAGACCGAAGTCGAGAACCTTGATGAGCCCGTCCGGGGTGACCATGATGTTCTCGGGCTTGAGGTCGCAATGCACAATGTCCTTGTCGTGAGCGGCGGCGAGGCCATTCGCGAGCTGGGCTCCGTAGTCCATGGCTTTCCGAAGCGGCAGCGGCGCGCCTTTGAGTTTGGCCCGCAGGGTTTCGCCGTCGATCAGTTCCAGAACCGCGTAAGTGGTGTCGGCCTCGGTCCCGAAATCGTGGATGGCCAGAATGTTTGGATGCGAGAGAGCCGCGACCGCCTTCGCTTCACGCTCGAATCGGGATAGCCGATCGGCATCGCTCGCGAGTTCCCTGGGCAGAACCTTGATGGCCACCTCGCGCCCCAGCCGGTGGTCCTTCGCACGAAACACTTCGCCCATTCCACCCGCACCCGGCGAGGAGACGATTTCGTAAGGACCAAGCCTGGAGCTGGGCGCGAGGTGGCCATCAAGGTTCTGCCCAGGGAACTCGCGAGCGATGC
>CAZFQH010000043.1:0-4456 GCA_964520805.1 uncultured Acidobacteriota bacterium
ATAAACCTTTTAGCACCCCGTCCGCGGCGGGACAATGAGCAGAATGATTCATGGGGCCGGTCTGGTAGCGTTTGCCACATGGATCTCTCCCAGCAATTCCGCGACCACATTGGCGTGCGATTGAAGTCCGCCGAACGGACTCTCGCCGAGACAGGGTTCGAGGCCCTTGTCCTGGGCGCCGGGTCCCAGATGGTTTATTACGCCGACGACATGGAGCCCCCCTTCAAGTCGAATCCTCACTTCGCGAGCTGGGCTCCCATCAAAGGACCACATCACGCGATTGTGGTGAAGCCCGGCGCCAGGCCCCGACTCATCCGCTGGGCCCCGAAGGACTACTGGTACGAGCGCGCGCCCTTCTCCGAGGATTTCTGGACCGGCGAGTTCGATATCGACGAGGCGGACAGCGCCGACGGTGTCGTCTCCAAACTCGGCTCGAACGGTCGTACCGTATTCGTGGGTGACGATGAGAAGCGCGCGTCCGCCGCAGGACTGACTGCCAACCCGGTGGACGTGGTGAAGCGCCTGGACTGGGATCGCGCGGTCAAGACTTCTTATGAAGTTGGTTGCCTGAGCCGCGCCTCGGCGGACGGGGCGGCCGGACATCTGGCCGCGCGCGAGGCCTTCCTGGCGGGAGAAAGTGAACTCGCGATCCATCACGCGTTCCTGCGCGGCGCCGGTGCTTCAGAAGACGTGCTTCCCTATCCGACCATCGTGTGTCTCGACGAAAAGGCCGCAATCCTTCACTACCACGCGAAGCGCGCCACCGGATCCGGCCGCATCCTGCTGCTCGACGCCGGAGCCTCCCACCTCGGCTACGGTTGCGATATCACGCGAACCAGCGTGGCGGCGGATGTGAGTCCCCGGTTCAAAGTGCTTTCTGCCGCACTCAACGCGCTCCAACTGCGGTTGTGCGACCTCGTGAAGGCGGGAACCTCGTATGCGGAGATTCACTTCGCCGCACATCGCGAGATCGGCGACTTGCTCATCGAGCAGGGCGTCTTGAAGTGCTCGATCGATGAGGCCATCGAAAAGCGCTACAGCACCGTGTTCTTCCCGCACGGCGTGGGCCACCACCTGGGCATCCAGGTCCATGACATCGGCGGGCATCAGAAGACGCGCGAAGGCGGCGTCCTCCCTCCTCCCGAAACTCACCCCTATCTCCGCAACACCCGCATCATGGAGGTCGGCCACGTGTTCACCATCGAGCCCGGCATCTACTTCGTGCCGATGCTGCTCGAGCCCCATCGCACCGGCGAGTCGAAGACCGCCTTCGACTGGGAAGTCATCGACTCTTTGTCCCCTTTCGGCGGCATCCGCGTGGAAGACAACGTCGTGGTTACCGAAAAAGGCCACCGCAACCTGACCCGCGAAGTGCTGCCGAACTAACGCCCGTCGATCCACCTGAGCGTGCGATCGAGCAGAACCAGGGCGAGCCGTTTTCCATCGGCCGCCATGAACGAGGCAAGTCCGAACGTGCCGAGGATGAGCGCGAACGCCAAGAACATTAGTGCCCTACCCCTCAAACAGCCGCTGGTTGGACAAAAGTGGCCCGCGCTCACAAGGGTCAGCGCTCGGCTGGGTACCCCGGGCGATCGGACAGCCACTCGCCCAACGCAGTCAGGAATCGCTTGATATCCGTCGGGCCGATATCGCCGAGCACGGAGAGCCGGAAGGTCGGGACGCCCTGCGGCTTGCCGGGATAGATGGTGAAGCCTTGCGCGTATAGCGCGTCGTGGAGGTCGTTGAAGTTGAACCAGGGGGCGCGCGGTTCGCGAATCGCCACGAGAATCCAGCTCTGATGCCGGTCCTCGAGAAGGAGTTCAAAGCCGAGTCCGCGCAGACCCTCGACGAGAACGCGCATGCTTTCGTGGTAGCGCTGACGGCGGCCGGCCATCCCTTCTTTCTCGTACTCCCGCAACGCCTGAACCAACGCCGAAACCACCTGCGGCGGCATGGTGAAGCGGCTCTGGCCCGTGCCGTCCAGGGAATCGTGTTCGGCAATCAGGTCGAAATAAAGACTCCGCGGCCTCCCTGCACGCGACGCCTCGATCACCGCCTTGGCGACGATGACGAACGACACCCCGGCCATCCCCTGGAGGCACTTGTTGGCACTCGACACCACTACGCCAATGTCCGCAGGCCCAACCGGCGTATCCAGCACGCCGAAACTCGACATGGCGTCGACGACCGGGATGAGACCGAGCCGGCGGCTCAGGGTCACGAGTTCATCCAGTGGGTTCAGCATGCCGGTGCTGGTCTCGTGATGGACAAAGGCGAGGTGGGTGGCGCGCTCCTCTCCCTCCCCCGCCGCGGCCTCGACTCGCGATAGCTCGATCGCCGCGCCCCATCCGAAGCCGACCACGCGATGCCGAAGGCCGAGCCGCATCGCGATCTCCACGAGACGCCGGCCGTAGTCGCCGTTGTCGACGATCAGAATGAGACCCACGCCGACGAACGACGCGAAGGCGGCCTCGAGGGCGGCAGTACCGCTCCCCGCGATGGGAATCGCAGTGATCAGCTCGGGGTCTCCCGTGATCCGGGCCAGCCGCATCCGGGCCTCGGCAAGGAGTGAGGTGAACTCGGGCTCGCGCGGGCAGACATCGGGGATGACCAAAGCCTGCTTTACGCTGTCGGATGTCGTGGCCGGGCCAGGGTTCAGGAGAATGCGGCGTTCCATGATTTCGAATCAGTCCCCTTCCGGTTCATCCAGATGCGGCCAGACCTGATCGCGGACGCGGGTGTAGTGAAAGGCATCGTCCACCTCGCCCCACACCAGGTCGCGGATCAGCAGCATCGCCACCGGGTGCAATGCGGCGGCCAGCGGCAGGGCGTCGCTGTCATAAGACATGCGGGCGTGGCCCTCGGTTTTTACGAAACGAGCGAAAGCGTCCAACATCTGCGCGGCCAGGGACGCGGAGATGCGGCTAATGCCTACAAATTCTCCATGCCGTGCGTCTGCCGCCGCCACTTTGCTGAGGGTGCGAACTCGCCCTGCGGGGGCGTCGATCCACACTTCGTCGGTCGCCCCGGTGGGCGCCGACGCCAGAATCAAGTCTGGTTCGTGGGCGGCGAGCAAGCCGTCGAGGGCCCGTGCCTCAAAGGCCAGATCGCTTTCGAGCAGCAGGAAATCCTCCTTCACCAGGTCCAGCGCCTTCGCGAGGGAGGCCATCGAACCAGTGGTCGCGAAATCGAGATTGCGCACCACCGTGGCTCGGCCCCCGAGAATTCCGTCGTATTCGGCGGCCTCGAATCCCGTGACCACCACGACGCGATCCATTCCTCGCGCGCGAAGCAGGCGCAGCGAGCGCTCGATCAGGGTCTCGCGTCCGAACTTCAGCAGCCCCTTCGGCCGATCCCAAACGCCGGCCAGCCGCCGGCCTTTTCCTGCCGCGAGAATCACGGCGGTGGTGGGTTGCGCGGCCATCAGCCGTGACGGAGCGCATCGCGGAAGCGCAGAGCGAGGTCCGGCGGCAGGACCTTCGGCCGATCGCAGGGCGCAGGCTCCTCGCCGGAGATCATCACGCGTAAAAGCGAGGGGCCCTCTCCTCCGGAGGCGGTCGCAAAGTCGAGGGCCAGGTCAAGACTCTCGATTCCGTCGCAGGTCGCGGCGTGGGAATATCCGCAGCCAAGAGCCACTGCCGCGAAATCCACATTGGGCGACACCGTGGCCTGGCCCCCGGTGGAGGCGTAGGTCCGGTTGTCGAGGACGAAATGGACCAGCCCCTTGGGCTTCAGGTGGCCGGCGGTGGCGAGCGACCCGAGGCGCATGATGAGCGCGCCATCGCCGTCAATCACCGCCACCCGCGTGGGCACCCTCGCACGCGTGATCCCGAGGCCAATGGACAAGGCGAAGCCCATCGATCCCTGCATCGGAAAGTGGCGGGCCTGGTCATAGGACGCGAGTTCGCGCGAAGCGTAGCCGGTGGTGGAGACCACGGCTCCATCGGTGAAGCGTTCGATGATGCGACGCATGACCTCGGAGCGCGAAGGCCACGTGGTTCCCGGAAACCGCCGCGCGGTTGAAGGCGCCGTGGCCACGACCTGCCGCCTCCGGGCGGGCGGCGGTGGAAACTTGGGAAAGAGACCGCGGGGCACCACGATGGCCGAGGGAAGCCTCCGCTCCCTCGCGGCGCCACAGACGCGCGACGCCACCGCCTTCAGGTCGCTCTGCTCGCTCAGTATCTCGAAGGGAATACCGAATAGCTCGAAAAGGCCCGGGGTCGCCGCCCCCATCGGATGGTGATGAACCGCGTCCTTCTTCCCCGGCTCGCCCCGCCACGACACGATGAGGACCATCGGGATCTCGTAGGGAATCGCGAGAGAAGAGAGAGGGTTGATGGTGTTTCCGAGGCCGGAGTTCTGCACAAGGACGCCGCCCAGTCCCCCGCCCAGCCAGGCGCCGGCGGCGATTGCCACCGCCTCGCCCTCGACGGAGGCCGGCACGTAGGAGACGGAG
>CAZFQH010000043.1:4466-11949 GCA_964520805.1 uncultured Acidobacteriota bacterium
CGGCCGCCACGATGATGGGATCGAGAATCGAGCAGGGGACGCCGGCGAACTCGCGGACTCCCGCCGCGCGCAGCGCATCAAAGAGGGATCGAGGATCGAGAGGCATGCTCACTCGACCACCGCACCCACGGCGTCCGACACCTCGTCGACGTCGGACCAGTCCCGCTGGATGGAGATGACATCAATCGCCGAGCCCGTCTCGATCAGGCGGGTGATCACGGCGCTCATGGTCAGACCCTCGCCACCCTCCTTCGCCAGGACCTCTTCGAGACACGCGGCGAGGCGCACCGCCCCTTGCCCGCGGGCCCGCATCAGACCGATCCACTCTCCATCCGATTCGGCGTCCGGGAGGTCGATGGACATGGCAAGAAGCCTGCGCGGACTCTCGTCGTAGCGCGCCGCTCGATCTCCCTCGATACGCACCCGGTCGGCCTCGCGCGCGCGGGCCAGGAAGTCCCGGCTGGTGTCGACCACGATCGCGAGTTCCGAAGGTGAGGCCAGCAGTTCGTGCAACGCGTAGCGCTTCACCAGCAGGTCGCCGTAGACGATCACCACGTCATCCGCGATGGCCGTTCGGGCCATAGCGAGCGAATACAGCTCTCCCGTCTCCTCGTAGCGATCATTGGAGACAAAACTGACGCCGGGAACGGTGATCGCCTCGCCTCGATATCCGCGCACCACATGAATGTCGCGCACACCGCACGCGCGCAGGTGTCGCACCATCCGCGCGATCACCGGCTCGCCCCCCACCGGAATCATGCACTTGGGCCGGTCGATGGTGAGGGAGTCGAGCCCGCTGCCGCGAGAAGCCGCGAGCACGATGGCCCGGCGCGTCTCCCCCTGCGTGTAAATCCGTTCGAGGTCGAAGAGACCCTCGGCATCCTGCAGGCGGAAGAGGTCGGAGACACTGGCAATCTGCCCCTCCACCTCGCGCGCCGACCCTGCCGCCACAATCCGCCCGGCGATGTCCTTCATCGCCTGTACGGAAGCCCGCAGCATGTGATTGCCCCATATGACGAGAGAGACCGAAGCTCCGGAAAAGGCCTCAGGCGGCGTGCTGTAGTAGGTGGTGGGCACGCAGGCCACCGGGACGCGGCGGGAGAATCGGCGCATGAACTCGGCAATCTCCGCGAAGGTGCGCGCCTTCGAGTGGATGAGGACCGCGTCCGCCCCCGCGTCGACGTAGCGCTCAGCGCGTTCAATCGCCACGTCCATTCCAAGACCAGCGATCAGAGCCTCGGTTCGGGCCACGATCACAAACTCCGGATCGCGCTGCGCATCCTTGCCGGCCCGGATCTTGCCGCAAAACTCTTCGATCGGTGCCAGTTCCTGTTGCTCGGAGCGGAGGAACGAGTTGGTCTTCGGAAACACCTTGTCCTCGATGGCCACCCCGGCCACCGACCGCGCGCAGAGCCGCTTCACGAGCTGCTGAAAGTGACCAAATGTCCCGTACCCGGTATCGCCGTCGAACAGCACGGGGCAGGGCACGGCCGTGGTCATGGATTCGAGGACCTGCAGGGCCTCCGTCATCGTCATTTCGCTGTTGTCCCGGACGCCCTGCGCGCACGACAGCGTGAGCGAAGAGGCCCACAACCCGGGCACGCCCGCTTCAAAGGCGAT
This sequence comes from uncultured Acidobacteriota bacterium, assembly GCA_964520805.1. Taxonomy (GTDB): domain Bacteria; phylum Acidobacteriota; class Vicinamibacteria; order Fen-336; family JAGNNV01; genus JAGNNV01. Next base: position 6,087 of record CAZFQH010000043.1, read on the forward strand.
CCGCGCCGACACAGCATTGTGCGCCTCGAGCAGATATCCGCCTCCCTGACGGGACATCAGGACGCGCAGACTGCGGCTTCGGGAGGGGGCGGTCATCGGGTGGGTGACTATAAGGGGCGGCGATCAGACGTCAGAGAGACGTCAGAAAGTCCGCTGCCGGAGAGCTAAGCCAGGCCGGGGGATGCGCGCCGACCAGACGCGCGCCGCCACCAGGCTTCGCGCGGAAGAGACGTCGATCACCTGAAGGCCTCGCTTAGGACTTCGAACCGGCCCGCCAGATACTGCTGTCGGCTGAGCGACCTTCGCGGCTTGCCGCTCGACGTACGCGGCAGTTGCGCGGGACCGAGGAGCACCACTTCATGCGGCGCCACGCCGTGGGCGCTCGCCACGGCACGACTCACTGCTTCGATGATCGCGCCTCGATCCTTCTGATCTCTTAGCGCGACTTCGCAAACGACGATGACACGTTCCATGTCGAGAACCTCGGCGGCAAACACCGCGGACCGGCTCGCCCGGATCGCCGGGTGCGCGTGCTCGACCGTCGCCTCAATGTCCTGGGGATACAGGTTCCGCCCCCGAATGATGATGACGTCCTTGAGCCTTCCGGTGATGAAGAGTTCGCCCTCATCGAGAAAGCCGAGGTCGCCGGTCCGCAGGTAGCCGGATTCCCCCGTGGAGAGTCGGGCATCGAACGTTCGCGCGGTGGCCACCGCGTCCGACCAGTAGCCGGAGGAGACGTTTTGTCCCCTCACCCAGATCTCTCCAGATCGATCCTCCGGCTGGAGAGTCCTCGATTCCGGCTCGACCACAATCACATCTACGCCCTTAGGCGGACGACCGCAACTCACGAGCGTGCGCGGTGCCGCGGTTTCGGGCGTCGCGCGAACCACTCGGCCTTCCTCCAGGGCGGTGGAGTCGAGAGCGAGCCGGCGCGACTCCACCTGCGGATCGGCAGCGCTCACCAGCAGCGTGGCCTCGGCCAGGCCGTAACAGGGCAGAAAGGACTCCCGTCGGAAGAAGCAGCCGGCAAAGGCCTTGGCGAAAGCATCCAGGGTGGATGCGCGCACCGGTTCCGCCCCGCAGAAGGCCACGGACCACGACGACAGGTCAAGGTGCGCCTTGGCCGACTCAGGAACCCGTCTGGTCAGCAGGTCGTATCCGAAGCCGGGGGCTCCACAAATGGTCCCGCGAAAACGGGTAATGGCCTGCAGGAGGATGAGCGGGCGCTGCACGAAGAGCTGGGGTGAGAGGAGGACGGTGTCGATGCCCAGAAACAGGGGCTCGATGATCCCCCCGATAAGCCCCATATCGTGGTGCGGCGGGAGCCAGGACACCGAGCATGTGTTCTCCGACAGACCGAAGGCTTCGCGGATGAAACGCGCATTGTGCAGAAGGTTACGGTGGGTGAGGAGCACGCCACGAGGATCGGATGTCGAGCCGGAGGTGTACTGAATGATCGCGGGGTCATCCTCCCCGAGATCCGGCATCGGCCCGGAAGGGTCTTCGTGCGCATCGGCGGGACTGGGACTCAACCAGTGGAGACCTCGCGCCGACGGCGACTCGGCGACGAGCGGGCGCAGTCGGCGACTGAGATCGGTCGTCGACAGGGCCACCGTCGCCCGACAATCACGGGCCACGCGATCGATGTGAGCGACCCCCGCTTCGGGTCGGAGAGCGCTGGGCGGGTACACGGGAACGGCGAGAATGCCCGCGTAAAGACAGCCGAAAAGCGACGCCACGTAGTCGAGGCCGGCATCGAAGACGAGCAGAGCGCGATCCCCCCGCCGGGCGTACTGGTGGAGCATGGCCCCCACCGCGCGCGCACGACGCTCGAGTCCGGCGTAGTCAAGATGTGTAGTGGCGCCATCTCCGTCCACCAGGAACGTGTAGCCCTTATGGGCCAGGCGGCCGCTCGCCCGATCACGCAGGACCTCGACGAAGGTTCGGGGCTCACTCACTGGAGTTCAAACCGGGAGCCCCTGGGAAACCAGCTCCACGTCGATCGGCAAGTCAGAACGGACTGTCATGTGGAGACCGGGCACATCTTCGCCACGGGCTGCTAAACGCGATAACGGGGAACCGGACCCGCTGTGCGTGCGATGTCGGGCGGATAGCTCTGGAGCTTGTCGGCGAAATAGGTCTCGTAGTGATCGCCCTGTGAGGCCTTGTTGTAGGTGAGGTACATGACACGTCGCGGGGCGGCGGTCTGGTTGGGACCCGAGCGATGGGGCACGTAGGCATCGAAGAAACAAACGTCGCCGGGTGTGGTTTCGAGCGGCGCGAACGCGACCCCTTCGAGGTCAGCGCCTTCGAGGGGCTGCCACATGGCTCCGATCAGACCACGGCCATGCTGCCCGCTCGCGAGTTCCAGACAGCCATTCTCGGGGGTCGTGGCGTCGATGCTCACCATCACCGTGATCTGGGATTCACAGTATCTGTTCCAGCCCGCCTGCGCATCCTGATGGGCAAGAAAGCCGGAACTCCCCGGAATCTTGTAGTTGACCTTGTCCTTGAAGAGGATGGCGGGTTCGCCGAACAACTGCCCGACCGCGGAGAGGATCCGCACGGACTCGATCACCACGCGAAGGCCCGGCTCGGAATTCCGGCAGTATTCCACCCGGGACAGGACCACGCGTCCCTCCGCCGCGGCCTCATCGTCGCTGTACCAGCGGCTCTTCCCGGGCGCCCGCGGCGGGACCGCGAGTTCGTCCAGAATCCTCCCCAGGTCCGCGCATTCCGCGGAGGAGAACAGCCCGCGCAGGACCAGAAAGCCGTCGCGACGATACTCGTCGAGCTGGCGGGAGGTAAGCGCCGGCTTCATCGGAACTCTCTCCAACGATTATTGCTTGGCGGCATGGGGCCGCCTATCCTAGCGGTGTCTCTCACCACTTCTCCTTCAAAAGCTCCCGGACGCTGATTATGGACAAAGACGCGATCCACCACAGGCAGGCAACGCCTGGGCCCGGAGGCGGTTTCCGTCGCGAAGAAGTCGAGGAGAAACTCATCAGTCTTTTCACCGGCGAAGCTGGAATCGCGCGGGATCGCCTGGATCTCACGGCGCCCATCTCCGGATACGGTCTTGATTCGGTCTCCGTGGCCTCCATCCTCGCGGAGGCGGAGACTTGGGCAGGCCGACGTATCGACCCCGACTTGCTATGGAAGCAGCCCTCGATCCGGGCCCTCGCCGATCACCTCTCGGCGCCCCCTTCCGCCGAGGCGCCGAAACCCGACGCGGTCGGTGAAGGGTACGACTCGCTGACCGGACTGCTCGAGTTCGAGGCTCGTTTTCGAGCCCTCGACGAGGCCGGACTCGAAGATCCCTTCTTCCGCACCTTCGACGGACCCTCGGGCGCCACGATCGTTTCGCAGGGTCGGAGCCTCGTGAACTTCGCTTCTTACAACTATCTGGGTCTCGCCGGCCACGAGGAAGTCAAGCGTGCGGTTCGCGACGCGGTAGACCGGTATGGCGCTTCGGTTTCGGCGAGCCGCCTGTCCTCCGGAGAAAGGGAAATCCACGGCCGCCTCGAGAGCGTTCTGGCCCGGTTCGTGGGCGCCGAAGAGGCTCTGGTCTTCGTAGGCGGGCACGCGACCAACGTCTCCGTGATCGGGCACCTCTGCTCACCTCAGGATCTCATCGTCTACGACTCCCTGATGCACAATAGCGCCGTGACCGGCGCGCGCCTGTCGGGAGCGCGATGCCTGGCCTTCCCTCACAACGACACCGAGGCCCTCGATGCTCTCCTGAACCGCGAACGGCGAAACCACCGCTCCGCCCTGGTGCTGGTTGAAGGCGTGTACAGCACCGAAGGGGATCTCCCCGACCTCAAAGAACTCGTCCGTCTGAAACGCAAGCACGAAGCCTGGCTGATGGTCGACGAAGCGCACTCGATCGGCGTGCTCGGCCGAACCGGACGCGGGATCGCCGAACACTTCGCAGTGCCGGCTTCCGAGATCGACATCCTGATGGGCACGCTCTCGAAATCGCTCGCGAGTTGTGGCGGCTATGTGGCCGGAGCGCGACGGCTGATCCGCTACCTGCGCTACACCTGTCCGGGCTTCATCTTCTCCGCCGGAATATCCCCTGCGAACACGGCGGCGGCTCTGCGGGCGATCGAGATCGTGGAAGCCGAGCCCTCGCGGGTGGAGGATCTGCGCGTGAACGCCGCGACTTTCGCGCGGATGGCGCTGGCCAGCGGGCTCGATATCGGCCGCTCGGCGCACTCGGGCGTCGTCCCCGTGATCGTGGGCGGCGATATGCAGGCGATGCGCCTGTCGAACGAATTGTTCGCCGCCGGCATCAATGTTCAGCCGCTCGTTTCCCCCGCGGTGGAGCCAGGCCGCGCACGTCTCCGGTTTTTCCTCTCGAGCCTCCACACCGACGAGCACCTCGGCCAGGCTGTCCGGTTGACCGCGGATCGCGTCTTCGCCCGGCCTGCACTCGGCCGTTGATGAGCGTGTCGGACGGCCGACGCACGCTGGTCACCGGCGGCAACGGGTTCATCGGATCACGAGTGGTGCGTCGCCTTCTTGAGGACGGTCACCGCGTCCGCTGCCTGCTTCGTCCGCAGAGCCGGACCGACCGGCTTCGGGATCTCTCATACGAAACGACCGCCGGCGATGTGCGCGATTCCGCATCCGTGGAAGGCGCCCTGCCCGGATGCGACGCGGTCATTCATCTGGCGAGCCCTTCCTCTTGGGCCGACATCAACTCTCCGGTCCTGCCCGACGTGGTGGTGGGTGGAACCGGCCACGTCCTGCGGGCGGCGGCGGCCCGCAAGGCGACTCGTGTGGTCTTCGTTTCGAGCGCCAGCGCGATCAACGGCTCGGCCACCCCGGTGGTCCACGACGAGGAGAGTGCCTTCACCCTGCCGCTCAACCGATATCTCTATCCACGAGTGAAACGCGAGGCGGAGGCCCTGTGCCGGCGAGCCGCCCAGGAGGGGCTGCGCGTGGTCATCGTGAATCCCACCGAAGTCTACGGGCCCAACGACACCGGATTCGTCACTGCGGGCACCCTCGTGGATTTCGCGAAGAGCGCGCCCTCCGTGGTCTGCACCGGGGGTACCAGCGTGGCCCATGTAGACGATGTCGCCGCGGGCATCGTGGCCGCCCTCGACAAGGGCCGGAGCGGCGAGCGTTACATTCTCGGGGGCCAGAATCGAAGCGTCGAGGAGCTGGCGAAGATGACGCTGGAGGTCCTGGGGCGAAAGCCCCGCACTCTGAAGATTCCCAACTCTTTCCTCCGATTCGTGACGCGGGTCGGGCCCCGATTGCGTATTCCCCTGCCCTTCAACCCCGCGGTCGTGCCGTACGCAACCCTCTTCTGGTACATGTCGAACGCCAAGGCGGTGAGCGAACTGGGCGTTTCATTCCGCGATGCGCGCGCGACCATCGAGGACACGGTCCGCTGGCTGCGCGAGGCCGGGCACGTCCGCTGAGAGCGGCAGCTTCAGGGCTTGCGCTTCGGCATCCGATCCCAGGGCTTGGCGGGCCTTGGCTTGCTGGCCTTCTTCTTGAACTCGCGGTCTGGCTTCGCCCCTTCGGGCCGGGCGGGGAAACCGGCCGCGGGACGATCCGCAGGCGCTACCTTTCGCGGGTGCGGCTTCCGTTCGAGCACCACCACGGTCTCGATATGAGGAGTGTGCGGGAACATGTCGACCGGCTGCACCAGGGTGGTGCGATAGCCCGCGTCGAGGGCGATCCGCATTTCGTCCATCAGCGCTTCGGGATTGCAGGAGACGATGACCAGCTTCGCGGGCGCGATCCTGCGGGTGAGCGTCCGCATGACGTCCCCCGGACAACCCGAACGGGGGGGATCGATCACCGCGGCATCCCACTCCTGACGCACCAGATGCTCGATCGC
>CAZFQH010000043.1:11959-15276 GCA_964520805.1 uncultured Acidobacteriota bacterium
GCATCAGTTGGAGGCGTGATTCCGGAACCCCCGAGAGCTGGGCGTTCTTCGCGGCCTCGCGAGAGGCCTTGCGGCTTTCCTCCACCGCGGTGACGCGGTGCCCGGCGAGGGCCAGAGGCAAGGCGAAAAGGCCACTGCCGCTGTAGAGGTCAAGGACCCTGAGCGGCTTCCCCTGTGGGATCGCGGCCTGGACCAGGCGGACGAGGTGGGCCGCTCCATGGATATTGGTTTGAAAAAATCCGGTAGGTGAAGAGAGGAAGCTCGGACCGAGGGCGGTCTCCTTCACGTGGCCCAATCCGTCGATCCGCAGCGTGTGGGGTCCAAAAAGATACGGGGACTCTTGATCGTGGAGGTTCAGCAGCAGGCCATCCGGCTTCTGCCGGGAGGCCACAATCTGCTTGAGCGGACCCAGGAGGGCCGGGTGCTCCTCGGTGGCGACCACCACCGCCACCGCTTCCTTCTGATCCTCGGTGACCCGCACGACCACATGACGCAAAAGGCCGCCGCGGTCGGTGGCCACTGGAATCTTCTTCGCGGCCATCGCATCCTTGATGGCGAAAGCCACCTGGTTGGCCCGCTCTGAGTGGACCAGACACTCGGTCACCGGCACCACGGTATGCGTCCCCCGCGCGAAGTGGCCAATCTGCAGGCGGCCGCGGTCGTCTTCGGTGAAGGTGAAGGCGGCCTTCTGCCGGAAATGACGCGGAACGCCGGCCGCATCCACGGGCATACCGATCATGGGGGCCACGCCGGGCCGATGGGGACCGAAGGTGTCCTCGAGAAGGCCGTCCAGGAGATGAGCCTTCTGACGCAGCTGCTCTTCGTAAGCGACGTGCTGGAACGAACAACCCCCGCAGGAGGCGGCGTGGGGACAGGCGGGAGCTACCCGGTGGGGCGAAGGTTCGAGGACGGAGACGAGTTCGGCCTTGGCGACGCCGTCGCTTTCCTCACCGCGGTCCCCCGCGCCCTTCTCACCTCGGGCCAGCGCGCCAGCCTGGCCTCGGGCCAGCGCGCCAGCCTGGCCTCGGGCCACGATGCGAACCCGCACCTTCTCACCGGGAATGGCCCCGTCTACATAGATCGTCTCGCCCTTGCGCTCGGCGTAGGACTCTCCGGAAAGGGCTAAATCCGTGACGACAAGATCGAAAGGCTCACCAGCCGGGGCAGCGGACCTGGGCCCCCGCGCGTTGCCCCCACCGCGCGGCGCGATCCTCGGGGCCCGCGAATCACCCCCAGGCTGTGAACTCCGGCTGGCGCCTCGATGCTGGGGTGATCTCGGCACCAGTCTCCGGTCAGCTGGCCTTGGGACGAGGCTTCGCCATTTCCTTCTGCGCTTCCTTGCCCACGAACTGCGCGGCCTTCGAAGCGTTCTCGGCCATGCGATCGGCGGTCTCGGCGCACATCTTCTTGAGTGCGGGCGAACGCCGACCGATGGCGCCGAGAGCGAAGGCGGCGGCCTTCTTCACGAACAGGCGATCGTCGTTGCCGCAGCGTTCGATGATGGGAATGAAGCGGTGGAACTGGGTGTCGTCGGCCTTCGGTTCGAAGTCGGCGAGCGCACCCATCAGGGTGAAGCCGGCCTTCTTCACGAACTCTTCCTTGCGATCAGTCCAGACCACGCAGCGACCCCAGGAAAACTGGGTGGCGTGGAAAAGATTGAAGCAGCAATTGTCGCAGATGGCTTGCGAGTCGAACTGGCGAGCCCAGCGGTCCATCTGAACCTTGGTGACCTTCTCCGGCTCGTCGATCAACGAGGCGAGCAGCCGCGCGTCGTAAAGGCCGGTGCCCCAGAGTTCCTGGGCCAGACGATGGTCGCGGCCGATTTCGGCCACGATCTTCTTCATCTTGGCCGGGGGCACGCCGTACGAAGCCCGGGGTTTAACCCCTAGTTTTTCGAGTGCCAAGGCATGCTTGGGATCACCCTCCTGCCGCAGTCGCTTAAGAACTTCCTCGAGTGTCACGTCTTTCCTCCGAAATCGGTCGATCCGCTAAATTAGGCTGCGTCAGGGCGCCGGCACGGACGCCGTCAAACTCAGGATCTCGTCCACCACCTGTTCGGGCGTATGGTTTGAGGTCATGAGAGTGTGACGGGCGGTGCCGTACAGGCTCTTTCTTGTGGTCAGTAACCGCCGAAGGTCGGCCATGGCTTGCGGATGGCCTTTCATCGGACGTCGATCTCCCTGTTGCAGCACGCGGTTCCAGTGGTCATTGGCAGAAGCACGCAGCCAGATTGTTATGGTCTGCGCTTTGAGCAGTGCGAACGTGTCGGGGGAGGTCACAATGCCTCCGCCCGTCGCGATCACACAACCCTTCCCTTCGACGAGAACGTCTTCGAGGACCGATCTTTCAAGCCTTCGGTAGTAGTCTTCGCCGTGCAGGGCGAAGATTTCCGACAGGCTCAAAGAGGCTTTCTCCTCAATCTTCCGATCGAGCTCGACGAACGGCACGCCTATTCTACCTGCGAGGCGGCGTCCAATGGTGGTCTTTCCGGCACCACGGATCCCGAGGAGGGAAATCCTGCAAGGAGCGTCGCTTTGCGGCGGGCCCGCGAAGAGTGCCTCAACCGGGCTCTCCAAAGCCTGGGCCAGGGCCTGAAGCTTGAGCACGGAGGGGTTCGCGTGACCAAGTTCCACATCGTTCAGGAAACGCAGCGACATGCCCGAAAGCTGCGCCAGTCGCTGTCTTGTGAGGCCCAGCCCCTCACGCCTTGAGCGTACGGCGCGGCCGATTGTCTTCAGGATGTCGGTCATCAGGCATGCGCAGTATATTGCACACTAGCTGAGACCGATCCGGCACTATAGTGCTTGACTTGAGCCGCGCGGGTCGCCTATCTTCGTCGGCTCTATGGCAGACCTTCCGGGCGGCAAAGAACCCAAAGTTTCGTTCGACACCCATCCAAAGCGCTACGTTCACTGGAAACTTCAGATCGAAGCGCCGGTGGCGAGGCTCCTGATGGACGTCCAGGAAGACCGTCCGATGCGCGAGGGATATGTCCTCAAGACGAACAGCTACGACCTGGGCGTCGACATCGAGTTGTGGGACGCGGTCGAGCGGCTGCGGTTCGAACATCCCGAGGTCCGCTGCCTCATCATCGGCAGCGCGAAAGACCGGATCTTCTGTTCAGGGGCCAACATCTACATGCTGGGAAGCTCCACCCACGCCTTCAAGGTCAATTTCTGCAAGTTCACCAACGAGACACGGCTTTATCTCGAGGATGCCTCCGCGAACTCCGGCCTGCACTCGATCGCCGCGGTGAGCGGCGCGTGTGCGGGCGGCGGCTACGAACTGGCCCTGGCCTGCGACGAGATCCTCCTCGT